>NZ_JBNNVU010000100.1:0-18216 GCF_050280705.1 Pseudomonas sp. NPDC089530
GCTAACATCGGGTTCATGTTCTACCTCATCAAAACTCAAGGGTTCGTATAACCAGCGTATCGACGCTGCGTCAAAAAACTTTAGATCAAAAGCCAAAAGCCCGGAACGCTGTAAACGTTGCCGGGCTTTTGGCGCCTTGTATCAATCAGCCTTTCTTTTGCGCCGTCAACGCTTCGAACATCGAAGTAATGTTGCTGGCGGTGGCTTTCAACTTGCCGACCAGGGTATCCATGTCGTTGTACTTCTTGGTCAATACCGCCGTCAGGGTTTCGATGCGACGGTCCAGGGCCTCCTGGTCCAGAATCAGCTTGCTCTTGGTCTTGTTCAGCGACGTGGTGCGCTGATCGAGAATGCCGCCGGTTTGAGCAAAAGGCTTGATAGCCTCGTCCATGCGGCTCAGCAGGCCGTTTTCACCGGTGAACAGGGTCTGCACCTCGCCACCGAGCTTTTTGTCGTTCATTGCTGTGGTGAACTTGGTGGCGTCGAAGTCCAGGGCACCGGTCTTCGTATTGGTGGTAACCCCCAACTGCGCCAGCACGGTCAGCTTGTCGCCCGCCCCTACTTCCGACAGCGGCACCCGAATGGCCGCCAGGATCGAACGCGGCAACGGGTCGCCGGTCAATTGCGCCGGAACGGTTAGCTTGCCGTTGTCATCGAGCGACGGCTTGGTCAGCGCGGTCACGCTGTTGGCCACAGCGTTGTAGGCATCGACGAACTTCTGGATCGAAGCCTTCAAGCCATCGTTGTTGGACGCGACGGTAATAGTCGAGGTGCCCTTGGCAACCAGATTGAAGGTCATCCCGGAAACCGCCTTGTCGACGGCGTTGCTCTTACTGGTCAGCGCCATGCCATCGACGGTGAACTTGGCATCCACCGCGAGAGCACCAATGGAACCGGCGGAAGCGGCGGTCATCGGCGAACCGGAAGCACCAACGACATTGCTGCCATCAATTTCCAGACCGGCAATGCCGCTCAGGGAAATATCGGAACCCGCCCCCGTAGTGGTCGAACCCACCACCAGACGCGATCCAAAGGAGTCGGTCACGATGTTTGCGCTGATGCCCGCGCCCTTGAGCGATGCGTCGGCGTTGATCGAGTCACGTACCGATTGCAGGGTAGCGCCAGCCTTTACATCGAGGTTGTAGTTAGTGCCATTTTGACTGATTTTCAATGTACCAGTCGGAATAGCACTGGTAGTACCGCCAGCGAAGGCAGCACTGGTGACTTTCGAGGCGGTCGCAAGATTGTCGACCGAGACAACATAGTTGCCGTTGACTGCGGCATTGCCAGCGACTGCTGTTACATACTTGCTGTCGGAAGTAGTGGCGGCATAACCGGAGAATTGCGGATTGGTCTTGCTGCTGAGTTCGGTAATAGTGGTACGAAAGGTCGCCAGCAGCGACTTCAAGGTGCCAATGCCGGAGATGCTTGCGCTGTTGGTCGCAGTTCCCCGGTCGATCTGAGCTTGCTTGGCCGCTTTGTCAGCGTTCACCAAGGCTTTGACGATAGCGCCGGTATCGAGGCCCGAGCCTAGACCGGTACCCGGTAGAATTGGACTTGCCATGGAGATCTCCCTTCAGTGTGTCGCCGGTCTTTTGACCATTACAACGCCCAAAAGAACATAGCAACAAATTTCATGCCAGCTGTCAGACTTTAGCGCTGAACAACAAGCTGCTCGCATCATTCAAACTATTGGCCAGTTTCAGCACTTCTTCGTTGGGGATCTGACGGATCACCTCACCGGTTTCGCTGGCAATGACCTTGACTACAACTTTTCCGGAGGGCTCGTCGATCGAGAACTCCAGGTTACGCTTGACCGACTGTACAAACTTTTCAATTTCCTCGACGGCCATTTTCAGTTTGTCCTGCTCGGTCTTTTGCGCCTCTTTACGCTCTTCCTTGATCGCAGATAACGCTGCAACATCCACTTGAGGCTTCTCCACCGGCTTGTCGACAACGGCAGTTGCCGGCTTGGCCGCTGGATAAGACAAGTTCAGCTTCACGCTCATATCCATGTCCGTCACCTCTTAACGTAAAAAGCGAGAGAGCACGACCAGCGCACTCCCCCGCCCAAGCTTAGTCAGCTATTACTGAAGCAGTTTCAGTACAGCGGACGGCAGCTGGTTGGCCTGGGCCAGAACCGAAGTGGAAGCTTGTTGCAGAGTCTGCTGCTTGGTCAGCTGTGCAGTTTCAGCAGCGAAGTCGGTATCTTGGATACGGCCCAGTGCAGCACTGGCGTTTTCGTTGATGTTCTGCAGGTTGGAGATAGTGCTGGTCATACGGTTTTGTGCAGCACCGAGGTCAGCACGGCTGGCGTTGATGGTCGCCAGAGCTTTTTCGATCGCGTCGATCGAAGCCTTCGAGCTGGCTTCAGCGGTGGTGCTGTTGTTA
Source organism: Pseudomonas sp. NPDC089530 (assembly GCF_050280705.1). Taxonomy (NCBI): domain Bacteria; kingdom Pseudomonadati; phylum Pseudomonadota; class Gammaproteobacteria; order Pseudomonadales; family Pseudomonadaceae; genus Pseudomonas; species Pseudomonas sp. NPDC089530. Next base: position 2,392 of record NZ_JBNNVU010000100.1, read on the forward strand.
CCGGTGATGGCGATAGCGCCAGAGTTAACAGACAGGGTAGTAGCGTCGAAGCCGCTGGCCAGAGTGATGGTGATCTGGTTGGTAGCACCGGTGTTGGAACCGACCTGGAAGGTCATGGTGCCAGCGGAACCGTCGATCAGGTTCTTGCCGTTCAGGTTGGTCGACTTGGCGATACGAGTCAGCTCGTCCGACATCGAAGCGAATTCTTTGTTCAGAGCAACACGGTCAGCAGTGCCGTTGGAGTCGTTTCGTGCTTGAAGAGCCAGTTCACGCATACGCTGCAGGATGTTGGTGGATTCCTGCATCGCGCCTTCAGCGGTCTGAGCGATGGAGATACCGTCGTTGGCGTTTTTGATCGCCATGTTCTGACCACGGATCTGCGAAGTCATACGGGTAGCGATTTGCAGGCCGGCGGCGTCGTCTTTTGCGCTGTTGATCTTCAGGCCGGAAGACAGGCGGGCCATCGAAGTCGACAGAGCGTCGGAAGCGCGGTTCAGGTTCTTCTGAACGTTCAACGATGTGACGTTAGTGTTTACTGTTAAAGCCATGACGAATTCCTCGTTGGTTGGGTACTGCGGCTTCCGGCCCTGGCAACCGCCGGGTATGGCCTAGAGAACCTTCGTAATAGTTATCGTCGGCAATGCAGGTTGCTTTAGGGGATTTTCAAAAATTTTTGCCATCAGCGTGCCACCCCTCGTAAATCAAGGACTTGATGATATTTGACAGTAAAAAAATGACGTCAGGAAAATGCCGGAAAGCGCCCGGACGCAGAGATCGCCCGGGCAGGCAGCAGGCGTTTCAGCCAGCAGCGAGAGAACCCAGGACCTCAACGCATTCGTATTGCAGGTAGTCGGCCAGGGCCAGCCAGTTCTGCCCTTGCTGGCACTCGAACATCAGCCCCAGCAGAACCTCCCAGTCCCCACGCTGCTCTTGCGGGGCACTATCGATCACCGGCTGGATCGCCGCCATCAACTGCACCATGGTCATGGCCGCCTCGACATCGCGCCCCAGACGAAAACCCTCGGCGCATTGCTGCAAGCGGGCGATCAGCCCCTCGACTCCGCTCATTGGCTCAACTCCGGATGGTAGGTCGTCCCGGCGATCATCGCCCCGTCGCGACTGCTGTTATAGAAGCGCACCCGCGGATGGCCGACGATAAACCGCTCCAGCTCGCACAGGTAACTGCGGAAGTTGAGCTGGGTCCTGACCCGTTGGCCATACCCGTCCAGCACCCAGTGCCTGGCCGCGCCCAACTGCGGCCCCAACTCGCCGTCGAGCCAGCCGGCATGGGTCTTGTTCATCGGGAAGGCAAAGTCGGCACCGAACAGGGTGACCTGCCCGGCGCCCATTCTGACCGCCAGGTCCACCGCCGGATGAATCACGCTGCCGCCGACATAGAGCTGCGCCTTGGGCAACTGCTCGCGCATCCGGCTGTAAATCGGGCTGGCGGAATAACCGACATAACGCGGCCCCAGCCAGCACGCCAGGATCTGTGGATCGACCATCGGCAGATAGACCAGGCTGATCGCCGCGGACTGTTCGGGCGGCAGGTGCCGGCCGGAAATCCGGTGATCGATGCTGACCACGATATCCGGCTCGATCCCCTGCTTGAGCAAAGGGCGGTAGGCAGTATCGACACAGATCAGCAGGGGGCGCCGGTCCTGGGCACGGATCTGGCGCAGGTATTCGAAATGCCGCTCCAGGCTCGGCCCGGTGGCAATCACATAGACTTCCCGCCCCGACTGGGAGCCGAACAGCTGCGCCACGTCGCGATCGCCAGCCACCAGCTCGGCACTCGATTGCAGGCGCTGGACGACCTCAGGGGAGTCGGCCACGAAGTCCCGGTTATTGAATGCCAGGTGCACTTCACTGACCAGGCGATCGCGGATCTTGGCGTTGTAGTCATCCGCCAGCACCAGCTCGGCGGGCAAGGCGAAGAACGGCATCTGGATCTCCGCCAGGTCGCCGGCATAGGCCAGTTCGACCCGCGGGTCGCTCAACCAGGCCTGCTGATCCAGCAGCTGCAGCACCAACGCGAATACCGCGCCGTTCAGGATATGCACCTGCAAGCGCTGCAGCGCCGGGTTCTCCAGCAGGACCTGCTGCAAGTCGCCCAGGCCAGCGCCATACAGATGGACCACCGGGCTGTCCGCCGGCAGGCTGGCCGCCTGGGTCCGCGCTTCCGCCATGCGATCGTGACGACTGGTGAGCTGGATCCCGGAAATGCTCAGGGTCGACCCCAGCCCTTCCACCAGATCCGCCTGCAACGCAGCAGTGTCCTGCGCCAGCAACCGCTCGAGCAGTTCTGGCCAGCGAGCCCCTATGATCTGGGCATTGCCCTCAAAGCTTTCGCTCATGCTGTCTCGCCTGTCTTCATGCAAAAAAAATAGCGCTCAGGGTACACCCTGGGCGCTATTTTTGGAGGCCGCGAAATCAACTCACGGGCGATAGATGATCGCCGAACCCCACGACAGACCAACACCGAAACCACTGAGTGCCACACGGTTCCACTTGGAGTCGAGCGCATGCTTCTCCAACAACAGCGGAATGCTCGACGACACCGTGTTGCCGGTCTCGACCATGTCCTTGATGAACTTCTCCGGTTCGCCTTCGAAGCGGCGTGCCACCGCATCGACGATGGCCGCGCTGCCCTGGTGGATGCAGAACGCATCGATCTGCTCTGGCTGCAGGCCGGACTCGCCAAGCAACTCATGCAGGTGCGCCGGGACTTTCAGCAGCGCGAAATTGAACACCTGGCGGCCGTTCATGAAAAACACGCCATCGCTGACTTTCAGGTGGGGAGCCCCGGAACCGTCGGTGCCGAACTTGGCCTTGCCCAACGCCCAGATCGGGTCTTCGCCCATCCAGGTGGCGGTGGCCGCATCGCCGAACAGCATGGTGGTGTTGCGATCTTCCGGATTGACGATCTTCGAGTAAGGGTCGGCGGTGACCAGCAGGCCGTTCTTCAGGCCCGCGGCTTCCATGAAGCCCTTGATCGCGTAGATGCCGTAGACATAGCCAGAGCAACCCAGGGAAATATCGAAGGCCGCGACGTGGGTCGGCAGCCCCAGTTTGTCCTGGACAATCGCCGCGGTGTGCGGCAGGCCTTCTTCGTCGCCATTCTGGGTAACGACGATCAGCGCGTCGATCGACTCGCGCGACAGTTGTGGGTTGTTGGCGAACAGCGCATTGACTGCTTCGACACACAGGTCCGAGGTTTCCTGCGTCGCGTCTTTGCGCGGCAGGAAGGCCGAACCGATCTTGCCCAGGATGAACTCTTCATCCTTCTCGAATTTTGCACCTTGTGCGTAATTGTCCACGCCGGCTACAGGCACGTAGCTCGCAATGCTCTTTATGCCAATCATTACGGCTTCCCAATAAGTAACAGCTAAATACCCCGACCAACGGGACCAGGGCTGCCGATAAACAGAAATCCTGTCATCCCTGACAGGCAACCGCGGGAAGAGTAGATGACTATCACTGAACCGCTAGCAGCCAGGCGCCATCTTCCCGGTCAACACAATACAGTGAAGATGCGCGTTATGACTCGCAGGTCACGCTATTTTGCCGAATCAGCCATACAAAGGGCTATTCGACAAATGCCCAATCCAGTGCAGTGCCGCGCTTGAGCGCCTGGCGCGCGCAACGCCCGAGGACGGCGTCGATGTGTTTGGGGGCCAACCCCAGGCCCGGACGAATGGCCCTGAGGTTTTCGCTGCTGAACACCTCCCCCGCCACCATGTCCCGGGTGACATACAGGGAGCGGCGGTACAGCACCGACTGGCGCTCGGCCTCGGTCGCGCCGTAACGCACCCTCCCCAGCGCCTGCCAGGCCTGCTCGGTCTCCACCACCAGGCTTCGCAGCTCCGCCGGCTCCAGGGAAAAACTGGCATCCACCCCACCAGCGGCGCGATCGAGGGTGAAGTGCTTCTCCACCACCGTGGCCCCCAGCGCCACCGCGGCCACCGAGACTCCGACGCCCATGGAGTGATCGGACAGACCGACCTCGCAACCAAACAGTTCGCGCAGGTGGGGGATGGTCAGGATATTGCTGTTTTCCGGCGAGGCCGGGTAGGTACTGGTGCATTTGAGCAGCACCAGATCCTTGCAACCGGCCTCCCGGGCCGCGCGTACGCTTTCGTCCAGCTCGGCAATGCTGGCCATGCCAGTGGAGATGATCAGCGGCTTGCCGGTGGCCGCGACCCGGCGGATCAACGGCAGGTCGGTGTTTTCGAAACTGGCGATCTTGTAGGCCGGCACGTCGAGGTTTTCGAGGAAGTCCACAGAGCTCTCATCGAACGGCGTGGAGAACGCCAGCATCCCCAACTCCCTGGCGCGGGCGAAGATCGGCGCATGCCATTCCCAGGGCGTGTGGGCCTTTTCATACAGGGCATACAGCGAGGAGCCGGCCCAGAGGCTGGAAGGGTCCTTGATGAAGAATTCGCCATGATCCAGGTCCAGGGTCATGGTATCGGCGGTATAGGTCTGCAACTTCAGCGCATGGGCACCAGCCTTGGCCGCTGCCTCGACAATCCGCAGGGCAACGTCCAGCGACTGGTTATGGTTGCCACTCATCTCGGCAATGATGAACGGTGGCGAGCCGGCGCCAATCGAGCGCGGGCCGATCTTGAAACTAGTCATTGGGGTTTTCCTTCGCTTCACCCATAAATTCAGCGGCGTCCGATTGCTCACCGGCGCCGCGCAACGGATTCTCCGCCATCTCGAACAAGGCCGCCGCTACCCGCGACGCCCCCTGCCCGTCCACCAGTTGCCGAGAGCGTTGGGCCAGGCGCTGGCGTAGCGGGTAATCGCCGGCAAGCGCCGCGACCGCCTGGCCGATCTGCTCGACACTGACCCGCTCGCAGGCGCCCAGGTACAGGTGCATGCCCGCCTCGGCCAACCGCCGGGCATTGGCCTCCTGGTTGCCGGCCACGCTGATGCACAGGGTTGGCAGGCCCAGGGCGGCGCGCTCCCAACTGGTGCCGCCACCGGCACCGATAAACAGGTCCGCCTCGGCCATCCGGCGGAAAAAATCCCCGACATAAGCGTGCAAGCGCCAATGCCCGCGACCGGCCGCCAGCGCCTGCATCTGTGCCCAGGCCGGATTGTCGGCCCCGGCGATAAAGTCCACTTCCAGGTCGTCGAAGCCACTCAAGGCCTGCATTGCCTTGAGCGTCTGGCTGGCCGCGTCGAAACCGCCGAAATTCACCAGCACCCGGCTCGCCCGCTCGCGGATGGCGATCGGCTGACAGCGGAACTCCTCGCGCAACAAGGCGAAATGCGGCCCGAACAATGCCCGGCAATCGGCATCGATCAGGCCGGCATAGGCCTGGGGCGTGCCGCTGAAGTTCTGGTCGAGCAACAGGTCGACGGCATGCCGCCGGTTGGCCAGGTCGTCGATGGCCGCGATTCGCGGCGCCCACTGGCGGGCCGCCTGCTGCCACTGCCAGTCGAGGCCGTAATGATCGACCAGCAACCAATCGAACGGCGGCTGATCCTGCAACTGCGCCTGCAATGCAGCGATATCCACCTGCCAGGGCAATGACGCTTCGATATCCTGCTCGTACTCGCCCGGATAACTCCCAGGCAGGGCGAAGGTCTGGAAACCCTCGCTGGCCAAGCGATCCAGTTGATGCCCCGACAACGTCCGGCAGGCAAAGGCCACCCTGGCGCCCTGCTCGCGCAGTACCCTGGCCAGGGTCAGGCAGCGGGCGATATGGCCACTGCCAATGGCCGGCGAGGCATCGGCGCGGATCAATACCCTCAATCCAGCTCTCCACCGGCTTTCAGCGCTGTGTAGAGGTACTGCGCACGCAGCCAGTCTTCTTCGGTGTCGATGTCCTGGACCAGATACCGCGGCAGGATCACCGGCAGACTGAGCGAGGAAAACATCAGATCGCTCCGTAGCCAGGCCGCGGTGCGCCCCCAATAGAACTGCCCGGCGTCCTGATAGGCAGGCTGCAGATCCTGGGAACGGGTACCACTGAACTCCGGGTGGAGCGCCGTCAGCCCGCCCTGCTCATCGAAGACCAAGGCCCGCTGCACCGGGAAAGGGAAGCTGCAAATGGAAAAGGCAAAGGATTTTTGCGGATGGGCATCCAGCGCCGCGAACCCCTGGCGCAGGTAGCGCACCTGCAATAAAGGAGCGGTGGCGTAAATACAGCAGGCGTAATCGAACACCTCGCCACGCTCCTGCAGTACTTTCAAGGCGTGCACTATCACCGGTGCGGTGCCGATGAAATCGTTCGCCAGCTCTGGCGGGCGAATAAATGGCACTGTGGCACCGCAAGCCTTGGCCAACTCGGCGATCTCCGGATCGTCGGTACTGACCAGCACTTGGTCGAATAACCCCGAGGCTTGCGCCGTGGCAATCGAACGCGCGAGCATCGGTACGCCGTTGAAAGGTTTGAGGTTCTTGCTGGCTATACGCTTGCTGCCCCCTCGTGCGGGAATGATCGCAATGGCACTCAAGACTCAACATGCTCCAAAACAAGATTGCGTAATTGCTCCACCACATATTCCTGCTGTTCGTCGTCCAGCGCAGGGTAAAGCGGCAGAGTGATAGCTTCGGCGTAATAACGTTCAGCCTCGGGAAAATCGCCGGCGGCGAATCCAAGGTCGCGGTAGTAAGGCTGCAGATGCACGGGGATGTAATGCAAGTTGACCCCGACTCCGGCATCGCGCAAGGCCTCGAACACCTCGTGATGGGAACGGCGGATACGTTCGGACTGCAAGCGCACCACATACAGATGCCAGGCCGACTGTGCCCGCTCCTGGGCCTGTGGCAAGGTCAGCGGCAGATCGGCCAACAGGCGGTCATAACGGGCAGCCAGTTGCCGGCGCCGAGCGAGAAAGACATCGAGCTTGTCCAGTTGGGACAAGCCCAGTGCCGCCTGGAGGTCGGTGATCCGATAATTGAAACCCAGCTCGATCTGCTGGTAGTACCAGGGGCTGTAGCTGGGCTCGGTCATCTGTTCCGGATCACGGGTCATGCCATGATTGCGTAAACGCCGCAGGCGGTTCGCCAGCTGTGGGCTGTTGGTCATGACCATTCCACCCTCGGCGCTGGTGATGATTTTCACCGGGTGGAAACTGAATATCGTCATCGCGGCGAACTCACCACAGCCCACCGGACGCCCGGCATAAGACGCACCCACCGCGTGGGCGGCATCCTCGATCAGCACAAAGCCATAGCGCTGTGCCAATTGCGCCATGGTTCGCATGTCGCAACTCTGTCCGGAAAACGCCACCGCCACCACCACCTTGGGCAGGCGGCCCGCGCGTTCGGCGACTTCCAGCTTATGCGCCAGCGCCTGGGCATCCATGTTCCAGGTGTGCGGGTCGATATCGACGAAATCCACCTCGGCGCCGCAGTAGCGCCCGCAATTGGCCGAGGCCAGAAAGGTATTGGGTGTGGTCCATAGCCGGTCTCCCGGCCCCAGCCCCGCCGCCAGGCAGGCAATGTGCAGGGCCGCCGTGGCATTGCAAACCGCCACGCCATGAGCGGCCTCGCAGCGGGCCGCCATGGCCTGCTCGAAACGTTCAATGGTCGGCCCTTGGGTCAACCAGTCGGACTGCAGTACTTCCACCACCGCGTCGATATCCGCCTGATCGAGGCGCTGACGTGCGTAGGGAATCATGCTGACAACCCGGCACGCAGCTCAACGAATTGGCCCACCAACAGTGGATGCGGGCTGATGCAATGACATCCGGACGATCCGATGCCGCCGGAGATGAAAATCGATTTGTCGTGGAACATGCCTTGAGTCCTTTTTACTTGTCAGCCGCGCTTACGCCAGCAGCTGTGCCCAGTCGACGCTGATGGGTGCGCCTGGGGTGAAACCCTTGCCGTTCAGGCTCAGGTTCTGGTTGTACGCTACATCGTGGGCAAAACGCGCCGACCATTTGTCCCGCAGGGCTGCCGCGACCTGGGTATCGTTCGCCAGGGTGCCCGGATGCAGGATCTGCACCTGCGGGGTGCAGACGGTCAGCAGGCCGGCATCGGCCACCTTCAGGCACAGATCGACATCGGCGAACGCCTCGGCGAAGTGCTCTTCGTCCAGGCCGCCGACAGCGTGGTAGACCTCTTTGCCGATCATCAGGCAGGCCCCGGAAACCGCCGAATAGTTCTGCTCGGCGAGCAGGCCGTTCAGGTAGCCGCTGGCGCCTTTCGGCTCGCCGGCGAACGCCGCCCCCAGGTGCTCGTTCAGCCCGAGAATCAGGCCGGCCGAGGTGGTCGCGCCCTTGGCGTCCAGCAGGCGGGCGCCGACGATACCGATTTCCGGCCGCTGGGCCTGGTTGAGCAGGCTTTCCAGCCAGTCGGCGTTGACCACTTCGGCGTCGGCCGCCAGCAGCACCAGGTACTCGCCCCGGGCTTCCTGGCTCGCCGCGTTGTACAGCGCCGAGGTGCTCAGGCGCCGCGGGCTGCGCAGCACGCGGATACGATCGCCCTTCTGTTCCAGGCTGGTGAGCCAGCCCGCCAGTTCCTCGGACTGGCTGTGGTTGTCGCCGATGACCACTTCATAGCGCTGATAGCGGGTGCGTTGCAGCACACTGACCAGGCAACGCTGCAACTGCTCCAGGTTGTCCTCGCTGTGCAGGAGGATCGACACCAGGGGACGCTCGGCATGGCCGTAATTGATCTGGTAGACCCCGGGCTGCGCCGAGCCGACCTGGGCCCGGTAGCCACGCTTGCCCAGGTGCCGGGTCAACGCCTGGTTCTGCTGGGGGTTCTCTTCCTGCGGCGCAGCCTGGCCGATCAACAGCGGCTCGGCCAGGTGGGCCAGGCCGGCCAGCCCGCCGTCTTCGATCAGGCGCAGCAGCAGGTCGTATTCCATGGCCTGGGCCAAGGCAGTCGAATAACCGCCGGCGGCCATCAGCACATCCCGGCGAATCAGCCAGTGGCCAGCCATCAGGTCCGGCACGCTCTGCAGCAGGTCCAGGTTGACGCCCGGACGGAACACATCCTTGAGCGTACCATCGGCGGCGCACTGGATTTCATCCATGGCCACGGCGCGGCAGCCTTCGGCGCCAAGCAGCTCCAGGCTGGCGCGCAACAGCCCGCTGGCGGTGAAGCGTTCGCCGGCACGGGCCAGCAGCAGCCAGTCGCGGGAGGACAGGGCGACCGCCTGATTGATCCGCTCCACATAGTTTTTGCTGCTGACCTTGACGAAATGCACAGTGTCCCGGGCGCTGGTGGTCGCCGGCAGGTCGCCCGTGGTGAAAACCATGACCTGGAAGGACCGGCAATGACCGTTGACCAGGCTGTCGAAGGTCGACTGCAACTTGACCATGTCCGCGTCGAGGTCGAGCAGCAGGATGCCGAAAGTCGGGCCGCCGTTGTGCCGGGCCAGGTATTCATTGATCGACTTGAGCTGCTGCGCCTCGGGGTTGCGTGCCTCCAGCCACTTCAGCAGGCGGCCCGACGGCATGTTCTCCAGCAGCGCCGGGCTGTCCTGGAAGGGAACCGCTGCCAGCCGCTCGGCCCAGGCCTGCAGCTTGCGGGCGTCGCCCTGCTCCTCTGGGCTCTTGTCCTTGGCAGCCTGCAACGAATCGGCCAGGCGCCGGACCACTTCAGGGTTGAACAGGTTGCACGACAGCGCCTCCCACAAACGGCTGCGCAAGGTGCGCTCGGTGTCGTTGGCCTGCACCTGCAACAGTTCCCGCTGCTTGAGCAGCACCCCCTCCAGCTCCTGGAGCTGCAGGCGGCCGGCAGGCATCGCGTGCATGAGGAATTCGAATTCGGTCAGCAGGTCGAACATCGGCTTGTTGTAGAACGGCATTTCGACGAACTGTTCCGGGCCGAACGAGCGCACCGGCTCAGCCCCCGGCTCGACCCAGGCCGAACGGAAAATCATCTTGCCATTGAGGGAGCGCCCGGTGAGCAGGCACTCGGCCATGGCCACGAAACTGTCCAGGGCCACCTGCTTGATCCGCTGCGGGTCCTGGCCACTGAGGCCGGTGGGCAAGGTGGCGAGGAATTCGGCGAACGCCTCGCGCTGGGCCACCGACTTGGCATCGCCATAGGTCAGCACCGTCAGCACGTCGGTATTGTGTTCCGAGGCGCCGTAGTTGACTTCCCGCACAGCGAAGGGAATCGGCAGGATACGCGCCTTGGCCGAGGCCAGCAGGAAGAAGGTATGGCCGATTTCCTGCCACTCGAAGCTGGTCCCCGGCGGCAGCAGGCTGTACCACTGCTGCAGCAGGTCGGTGCGCGTCACTGCGTAGAACGGCGGCAGGAAATGCCCCATGAACGCCTTGACCCGCTCGCCGGCATCCTCCGAGGCATAATCCTCGATGACCCGGCAGTCACGCCGGTAGTAGTTCACCTCGGCGGCGCGGGCCAGGTACATCATCCCGTAGCCGTGGCACAAGCCGTAGTCGGGGTGGGCTTCGAGAAACTCCACCGACTCGGTCAGCGCACCATGGAGCAGGAAGTCGTCATCGGCGGCGAACACCATGTACGGCGTCGTCACCTGCCCGACACCGTAGGTGAGCTTGTCCTGCAGGCCCTTGTAGGTGAACTGCGGCAGATGCCGGTAGTCGACCCCCGGGAACTGCGCGGTAAGGGCCTCGTCGGCCGCAAGCGACGAGTCCAGCACCAGAATCTTGCAGGGGTAGGTGCTGTAGTACTGCAAGGTACGACGCAAGAACGCCTTGCGATTGTGGGACATCACCACCAGCGTGAAACGCTCGTTCAGCGGTGCGCTAGTGTTTTGAGCCTTGTCTTGAACCTGCATCAGTGTTTCCCCACAACCGGCAAAGTGCTGTTACCTGCAACCATCTTTGATGTTCAACGAACGCGACGCAGATACCCATCCGGCGCCACGGTGATCAGCAGCTTGTTCTGCATCTGGTAGTCGACCTCGAAATCGCGGTTCTCTTCCAGGTAGGCCCAGACCGCGGTTTTCGGATTGTCGCCCGGGCCCCATGGACGGTCCGGGAAGAAGTCCGCCGGCATGTCCTCGACCACGGTGTCCATGACCACGCAGTAGCTGTCCACCGACACCAGCGGCGCGTACAGGCGCAGCTCTTCGAGCACATGCTCGTGGGTGTGGTTGGAGTCCAGGACCAGAATGACCTTCTTGCCCGCAGCGGCGGCACGCACTTGCTCGGCAATCGCCGGATCGATGCTCGAACCCTCGATCATCTTGATGCGCTTGCTCATCGGGTGGCTTTCGATGGCTTCGCGGTTATGGGCGCGGATATCCAGGTCGATGCCCAGCACCTCGCCATGGCCCTGCAGCTCGAGCAGCGAGGCGTAGTAGATGATCGAGCCGCCGTGGGCGATGCCGCATTCGATCACCAGGTCCGGCTTGACCCGCCAGATGATCTCCTGCATCGCCATCATGTCCTGGGGCAGCTGGATGATCGGGCGGCCCATCCACGAGAAGTGGTAGCTGTATTTGTGCTTGGCGGACTCGTTGAAGAAATCACGGGCCAGACCAGTGAGTTTCTGGTCGTCGCCCTGCTGGGCGATCTGTTCCCGGCACTCGGCTTCGAAGGCTTGGTTGATGCTGTTGTCGGTCATTTGAAAATTCTCAATGGTCACTGGAACGAAGCGCTGTCAACGGCGTGATAGACGTAGCGTCCACCGGTCATCCGCTTGATTTCTTCGAGGTAGTTGGAGTTCATCACAAACAGATTGGCGCCCTCGGGCAAGGCATCCATGGCCTCTTGCGGCGAGGACACCCGCGCGCCGCTCAGGGGCAGATAACGCCCCTGCTTGGCCGGGTTGATATCCACCACACGATCCACCGCCACCCCCGCGCGCTGCAGGAACAGCGAATAGATCACGCCTTTGGACGATGCCCCCCAGATTGCCGAACCCTGCTCGGGGGCGCTCTGAATGATGTGCACCGCGCGGTCGAGGCTGGCGGTGAAACCATCGGGCAAGGCCAGGCGTGGCACCGGTTGTTCCGGGGTCAGGCGCAACGTGGAAAGGTCCGCGACGATGTAGAGATACTGGCCACCGAACAGGTGACCGGCCTCGTGCACCGTGCCGAACATCCGGCGCAGGTCATCGAGGCGGAAATAATTGACGTGCTCGTAGAACAGGTCGAACCAGGCGCGATGCTCGAGGATCCAGTCGAAACACGGTACTTCGATGTAGATCTGTCCGCCCTGATTGGCTTCGGCGATCTCGGCGAGGAAGCTCACCGGATCCTGAATATGCTCCAGCACATGGCGCAGCACGATGGCGTCCGCCGCCAGGCCCAGGCCACGGGTGAACGGGGCCTTGATCACGTCGGCGTTGTCGCCTTCGTACGCGGGATCGATGCCGGTAATGGCGTAGCCCAGGCCCTTGAGCAGCTCAAGAAAGTAGCCCTTGCCGCAGCCGACCTCGATCAGTTCCTGCCCCTTGAAGTGCCGGGCAATGATGCCCTCGACGTCGCCCAGGTGCTTCTGGAACTGGCCGGAATGCGCCTGCTCGTTCTGATAGTCGGCGTCGTAGCTGAGTTTGTCGGCATCGAACGCGGCGTTGAAGATCAGACCGCTGCGCTCGTCCTGCACCAGCAGCATGTCGGCACTGGCCGACGCTTTCGCCGATTCGGCATCGGCAAAGGTGCGGTTCTGCAACACCGGCAGATCCGTGACCCGATACAACTCGTGCCTCATTGCCCTGCTCCCAATAACTGTTGCAAACGGTCGGTCACCGCCCAGAACGCCAGCGGCTCGTGGGTCGGGTACGGGTAGTGGCCAAGGTTCAGATCCAGCGCCGCACCACGCTCACGCACACGTTGCTCGACCAGGGTCCGTACCGCTATCGGCTGGCCGCTGGCGCAGTTGATCACGCCATCGAAATCGCGCCGATGCAGGATCGCCGCGAGATAGTCGGCCGCCGTTTCGATCGCCAGGAAATCGCGCAGCTGTTCCCCGGCCGACATGTTGAACGACGGCTCGCCCGCGTCGATCGCCCGATCCAGCGCGGCCAGCAGACTGTTGGGGTTCTGCCCGGCGCCATGCAGGTAAAACAGTCGTGCCCATTGCAGGGTGAACGGCGTTTCCTGCTGCAGGTTGCGCAAGAACAGCTGCAGGCTGTGCTTGGCCAGGCCATAAGGATTGCTCGGCCGCGGCTCGACCAGCTCGCTGAGCGGCCCACTCTGCATGCCATATTCGAAGCAGGTGCCCGTCACCAGAACCTGCTTCACGCCCGCCTCGACCGCGCTTTTGATAAAGCGATAGTCAGCCATCAGGTTGTGCTCGACATGGAACAGCGCCCGATAGTTCGGCAACCCCGGCCAGGCCAGATGCGCGAGTACATCGATGCCATCAGTCAATGCCGCGACATCCAGATCGGCCGCGTGAATATCCGCGCTGACGAACTCGACGTCGTTGATCCACGGCATGCCCGCCGCTTTTTCCACATCCCGCGCCACGGCCCGCACCGCACAGCCGCGCGCCAGCAACACGGCGACCAGATGGCGACCGACGAAGCCTGTGGCTCCGGTAACCAGAACCTTCACAGCACGCTCAACTCAGGCACGGCGATCACGAAGCGCCCGCCCCACTGACGCACCTGGGCCAATTGCTGGCTGACTTCGTGCAGCAGGTTCCAAGGCAGCACCAGCACGTAATCCGGTTTTTCGCTGTCGATCCGCGCCGGCGCCACGATCGGGATGCGGCTGCCCGGCAAAAACTTGCCCTGCTTGTGCGGGTTGGCATCGGCCACCCAGGCCAGCAGGTCCGGCTTGATCCCGGCGTAGTTGAGCAAGGTGTTGCCCTTGGCCGCGGCGCCGTAGCCGACCACGCGCTTGCCGTCGGCCTTGGCCTGCAACAGGAAACGCAGCAGGTCATGCTTGATGCGCTGCGCAGCGGGGGCCAGCGTGGCGTAGAACCCGGGGGTTTTCACGCCCGCGTCGAGCTCGGCTTGCAACTGCTGCTGCACCGCCGGCTGCACGGCGCGGCGTTCGCCGTCCTGGCGCTGGACGAACACCCGCAGCGAACCGCCATGGGTGGTCAACCGACTGACGTCGAACACTTCCAGGCCGTTGCGCTCGCACAGTGCCTGCACCGCGGTCAGGGACAGATAGGAATAGTGTTCGTGATAGAGCGTGTCGAACTGCGCGCCCGCCATCAGCGTCAGCAGTTGCGGGAATTCGAAGGTGGCCACGCCGGTCGGCTTGAGCAGCGTTGCGAAACCGCCGAGGAAATCGTTGATGTCCGGCACATGGGCCAGCACGTTGTTGGCGGCCATCAGGTCAGCGGCCCAGCCTTCGTTTTTCAGCTGCGTGGCGCTGTCGCGACCGAAGAACAGCTCACGAATCTCCAGGCCTTTTTCCCGTGCGGCCTGCGCGGTGCTGCGAGTCGGCTCGACGCCCAGGCATGGGATCCCGCGAGCGGCCACGTACTGCAACAGGTACCCGTCGTTGGCGGCGACTTCCACCACGCGGCTGTCAGCCGTCAAGCCGAAGCGCTCGACCATCTCGGCCACATAGCGCTCGGCGTGGGCCAGCCAGGTGCTGGAGAACGAACTGAAGTAGGCGTACTCGGCGTCGAACAGGCTCTCGGCGCTGGTGTAATCCTCGGTCTGCACCAGCCAGCATTGCTGGCACACGGCGACCTTCAGCGGCACCCACTGCTCGGCCTGCTCAAGACGATCGGCATGCACATAAGCGTTGGACGGTGGCGAGGTACCGAGGTCGATCAGCGGCAGGCTCAGCGGTGCGGCGCACCCACGGCAGTTCATAGACGCACTCCAGCAAAGTGTGGATCGAGCGCGGGATGGCTGGAATCCCGGGCCGACAGATTATTGACGGGCAGCGGCCAGGCGATCGCCAGCCGTGGATCGTTCACCGACAGGCCGCCCTCGTGCTCCGGCGCGTAATCGGCGCTGTGCAGGTAGAGCAGCTCGGCGTCGTCGGTGAGGGTCTGGAAGCCGTGGGCGAATCCGGCCGGGATCAGCAGGCTGCGGCCATCGCCGGCCTTCAGGTGCTCGGCGTGCCAGTGCAGGAAAGTCGCGGAATCCGGGCGCAAATCCACCGCCACGTCCCACACCTCGCCGCGCAGGCAGGTGATCAGCTTGGCTTCCGGCGCGTTGGCATTCTGGTAATGCATGCCGCGCACACTGCCCTTCTCGCGGGTGCAGGAATGGTTGATCTGGCGGATATGAAACTCGCTGCCGAACGCACTCAGGCTGCCTTCGCAGAACAGCCGGGCGAAGTGTCCGCGCTGATCTGCGAAGCGTTTGTGCTGGACGCTGAACAGGCCGGCCAGCGGCAGCTGTTGCAAGGAAAACTCGCTCACAGCGCCCCCCGATAGAGACTCAACTGGTCCAGGGTGACGCTGCGCATGTCGTCACCGTTCTGCCAGGCCAGGTGCCAGTCCAAGGTCTGCGCCAGGCATTGCTGCAGCGACCAGCGGGGTTGCCAGGCCAGCAACTGCCGGGCGCGGCTGCTGTCCAGGCGCAACAGGCCGGCCTCGTGCAGCTCGCTCGGCTCGACCCGCAACCCGGGGGCCGCCGGCCAGCGCGCGGCCAGCAGCTCGACCACTTCACCGACGCTGCACATGTCCGCTTCGCTCGGTCCGAAGTTCCATGCCCCGGCGAACTGCGGCCCCTGCTCATAGAGCCCGGCGGCCAATTGCAGATAGCCGGCCAGGGGCTCCAGGGCATGCTGCCACGGGCGCACGGCTTGCGGGTAACGCAGGGTCACCGGCTCGTCCGCCGTCCATGCCTTGAGCACGTCGGGAATCAGGCGCTCAGGGGCGAAGTCACCGCCGCCCAGCACATTGCCGGCACGTGCGGTGGCCAATGCCAGACCGTGCTCGGCGTACTTGTCGGCCGGGAAGAACGAGGCCGCGTAAGACTCCGCCAGCAATTCGCAG
>NZ_JBNNVU010000101.1:0-18183 GCF_050280705.1 Pseudomonas sp. NPDC089530
GCAGCTGGTGCTGTCGTTTTCCATGCAGTTCGAGACATCAACTCGATCAACCCGATCGACGTCTCCGCTTTCCGTCGTCCTGGCGCGGAGATCAAGGAAGGCCTGATCCCGGTCAACATGTTCTACGTCTCCCAGAGCCTGACCGAGAACCTCTCGGCCGAAGCCTTCTATCAGCTGGAATGGGACCAGACCGTCGTCGACAACTGCGGCACTTTCTTTTCCCAGCCGGACATCATCGCCGACGGTTGCAGCGACAACCTGCGGGTGCTGAACAAGCGTTCGACCATTCCGTCCATTGCCCTGGGGCCATTGGCCGCGGCGGGCGTCGACGTCAACGAGGAAGGCGTGCTGGTGCGCCGTGGCGCGGACCGCGATGCGCGGGACAGCGGGCAGTGGGGCGTGTCCTTCAAATATATGTACGAGCCGCTCGACACCGAGTTCGGTGCGTACTTCATGAACTACCACAGCCGGGCGCCGATCTTCAGCGCCACCGGCGCGCCACAGGCGGTCTTCGACCGTGTGGCGGCCTTGCCGCCGGCCTTCCGCGCCCTGGGCCCGCTGGTGGTGGCGGGCAGCTCCGAGTACTTCGTCGAGTACCCCGAGGACATCCGTCTCTACGGCCTGAGCTTCTCCACCACGCTGCCTACCGGTACCGCATGGAGCGGTGAGATCAGCTATCGCCCGAACGCACCGGTGCAACTGAACTCCACCGATATCCTGTTCGCCGGCGTTCGCCCGCTGGGCGGAACCCTGGCCAACGCCTCGTTGCTCGATGGTGCTCCAGGCCAGGACCTGCACGGTTATCGCCGCAAGGAAATCACCCAGATCCAGACCACCTTCACCCACTTCTTCGATCAGGTCATGGGCGCCAGCCGTCTGACCCTGGTCGGTGAAGTCGGCCTGACCTATGTCGGTGGCCTGGAAGCCAAGTCGGACGTGCGTTACGGCCGCGACCCGGTCTACGGCCCGGGCGAACTGCCGGCCACCGGTGCTCTGGATACCTGCTCGCAGATCCTCAACACCAGCACCATCAACGGCGCAGGTCCTGGAGCGGCCACCAACAACCGCAGCCGCAACTGCACCAATGAAGGGTTCACCACGCCGACCTCCTGGGGCTACCGCGGTCGGGCCATCTGGGAATACAACGACGTGTTCGCCGGCGTGAACCTCAAGCCGAACGTGGCCTGGTCCCATGACGTCAGCGGTTACTCGCCTGGCCCTGGCGGCAACTTCGAGGAAGGCCGCAAGGCCATCAGCCTGGGCCTGGATGCCGAGTACCAGAACACCTACACCGCGAGCCTGGCGTACACCAACTTCTTCGATGGCAAGTACACCACCGTGGATGACCGTGACTTCGTGGCCCTCAGTTTTGGCGTGAACTTCTAAGCACTGCATTTTCAGGAAGAACAAGAATATGAACGTAACCAAGAGTCTGTTGCAGGTCGGTGTCCTCGGGCTGTCGCTGCTGGCGACCGGGGTCATGGCCGCGGTCTCGGCCGATGAAGCGGCCAAGCTGGGGACCTCCCTGACGCCGATGGGCGCGGAAATGGCCGGTAACGCTGCCGGCACCATCCCGGCCTGGAAAGCCATGCCGACCAACGCCGGTAGCGTGGACGGCAAGGGTTTCCTCGCCAACCCCTACGCCAGTGAGCAGCCGCAGTTCACCATCACCGCGCAGAACGTCGAGCAGTACAAGGACAAGCTGGCGCCGGGGCAGTACGCGATGTTCAAGCGCTACCCGGACACCTTCAAGATGCCGGTCTACCCCTCTCACCGCGGCGCCACGGTGCCGACCGAGGTGTTCGCCGCGATCAAGGAAAACGCCACCAAGACCAACCTGGTCAGCGGTGGTAACGGTCTGGAGAACTTCAAGACCGCGATTCCTTTCCCGATTCCGAAAAGCGGCGTGGAAGTCATCTGGAACCACATCACCCGCTATCGCGGCGGCAGCGTGACCCGCCTGGTGACCCAGGCCACGCCACAGGCCAACGGCTCGTTCAGCCTGGTGTATTTCCAGGACCAGTTCGTGTTCCGCGACAAGATGAAGGACTACGATCCGGCGAACCCAGGCAACATCCTGTTCTACTTCAAGCAGAAAGTGACTGCTCCGGCGCGTCTGGCCGGTGGCGTGCTGCTGGTGCACGAAACCCTCGACCAGGTGAAGGAACCGCGTTCGGCGTGGGTCTACAACGCCGGTCAGCGTCGTGTGCGTCGGGCTCCGCAAGTGTCCTATGACGGTCCGGGTACTGCCGCCGACGGCCTGCGTACCTCCGACAACCTGGACATGTACAACGGCGCGCCGGACCGCTACGACTGGAAGCTGGAAGGCAAGAAAGAGATGTACATCGCCTCCAACAGCTACAAGCTCGACTCGCCGCAGCTGAAGTACGCCGACATCATCAAGGCCGGCCACATCAACCAGGACCTGGCTCGCTACGAGCTGCGCCGTGTCTGGCATGTGGTGGCGACCCTGAAGGAAGGCCAGCGTCATATCTACGCCAAACGTGACTTCTACATCGATGAAGACACCTGGCAGGCCGCGGTGATCGACCACTACGACGGTCGTGGCCAACTGTGGCGCGTGGCCGAGGCGCATGCCGAGAACTACTACGACAAGCAAGTGCCGTGGTATGCCCTGGAAACCCTCTACGACCTGCAGTCCGGCCGTTACCTGGCACTGGGCATGAAGAACGAAGAGAAATCGGCCTATGACTTTGGCTTTACCGCCAGCACCAGCGATTTCACCCCAGCAGCCCTGCGCCAGGATGGCGTTCGTTAAACCGCGGTAAATCGAGGCGCATCCTCGATCGACGCCCCGACTGGTTCGGGGCGTTTTTTATTGTCTGCGGTTTTCGGCAGAACACCGGGACCGCTCTGCTGGGACGTGGAGAGGGCTGACAAACCCGGTTGTATTCTTTTTCTAGCCATCTGTAGCAAAAATCTTCAACCGGTGGCCTTTTACCGCTAGTCTGCC
The DNA here is from genome assembly GCF_050280705.1 of Pseudomonas sp. NPDC089530. Classification (NCBI taxonomy): domain Bacteria; kingdom Pseudomonadati; phylum Pseudomonadota; class Gammaproteobacteria; order Pseudomonadales; family Pseudomonadaceae; genus Pseudomonas; species Pseudomonas sp. NPDC089530. The sequence continues at coordinate 2,975 of NZ_JBNNVU010000101.1, forward strand.
GACATCTGTATTGCCGACAAGCACTTCAACAAGAGTTGGCCATGACTGATCTGTCCCGTATCCAGGGGCCTGCCGGTGCGGCCATTGCCGCGCTGGAAGGGCGCTTCTACCGACCCCCCTTGCCCGACGGCTACGTACTGCGGCCGCGTCTGTGCGAGCGCTTGAGCGCGGGCCTCAATGGCCGGCTGCTGTTGGTCAGCGCACCGGCTGGCTTTGGCAAGAGCTCGCTGGCGGTGGAGTTCTGCCAGAGCCTGCCGCCGCACTGGCGCAGCCTGTGGCTGGGGCTCAGCCGGCGGGACAGCGACCCGGGACGTTTTCTCGAGCGCCTGCTCGAAGGGTTGCAGCAATACTTCCCGCAATTGGGCAGCCAGTCCCTCGGGCTGCTGAAGATGCGCCAGCGCCATCAGCCGTTTGCCTTCGAGGAATGGCTGGACGGCCTGCTTGACGAGTTGGCGGCCCATCTTTCCAGCGCATCCCCCTTGTTGCTGGTGCTGGACGACTACCACCTGGCCCAGGGGCCGGTGCTCGACCGTTGCCTACAGTTCTTCCTCAATCATTTACCCGACGGCCTGCTGGTGCTGGTGACCAGCCGCCAGCGTCCGGATTGGCACCTGGCGCGCCTGCGTCTGTCCCGGCAATTGCTGGAGCTGCACGAACAGGACCTGCGCCTGACCCACGACGAGTCCATGACCCTGCTCGACCGCCACAGCAGTTCGCTGCGCGGCGAAGCGCTGGAAAACCTGATCCTGCGCAGCGAAGGCTGGGTGGCGGGCCTGCGCTTCTGGTTGTTGGCGGCGTCGGAGGCGGGCGGCGGCGCAGGCTTGCCGCAGTCGCTCAATGGTGGCGAAGGCTTGATTCGCGATTATCTGCTGGAAGAAGTCATCGATTGCCTGCCGCTGGAAGTGCAGTCGTTCTTGTACGACACGGCGCCGCAGGAGCGTTTCTGCAGCGAACTGTGCGATGCGCTGCGCGAGTCTCACGACAGTGAAGAGATCCTGCGGTACCTGTTGGCCCATCAGGTATTCCTGGTGCCACTGGACGAGCAGGGGCGCTGGTACCGCTATCACCACCTGTTTTCCGACCTGCTGCGCACCCGGCCCACCGCCAATGCGGTCCTGCCGCCGGCCACCCTGCACCTGCGGGCCTGCCGCTGGTTCAACGCCCAGGGCCTGCTGGACGAAGCGGTGGAGCAGGCGTTGCGCGCCGGGCACCTGGATGTGGCGGCGAACCTGGTGCAGAACCTGTCCGAGGAGCAACTGCTGGCCGAGCAGAACGTCGGCATGTTGCTGCGCTGGAAAATGGACTTGCCCGATAGCCTTTTGATCAGCACCCCGCGGCTGATCGTGCTCTACAGCTGGGCGCTGGGGCTGGCCTGCCAGCTGGATGCCGCCGAGGAGCTGGCCAGCCATTTGAGCCGCTTCCTGCCGGCGCCTTCGGTCACCGCGCAGAAATCCATGCTGGCGCAGTGGCTGGCCTTGAGCGGGATCATCGCCCGCGGGCGCGGGCAGCGCGAATTGACCCTGCTGTACTGCACCGAAGCCCTGGAAACCTTGCCCCTGAAACGCTACGGGCAGCGGCTGATGTGTCTGTCGACCCTGTCCAACCTGGCCATCGCCGATGCCGATCTGTGGCGGGCCCGGGGGCTCAACCGGGAATCCCTGGAACTGGCGCAGCGGGTCGGCAATCCGCTGTTCGAGGCCCTGGCCCATTACGACCGGGCCCGGGTGCTGCAGGCCCGCGGGGAGATCCTGCGGGCGCTGGACGAGGTGCGCCAGGGGTTGCAGCGTTTGTATGGCCTGTCCACGCAACGCCTGTATGCGGTGCGCGCGCGGCTGACCCTGTATGAAGGTTATCTGTTGGCGCTGCGCTGCCAGCCCGAAATCGGTCTGGCCCGTTTGCAGACAGGCCTGGTGGAGGCCAGGGCCTGTCGCGATATCAGCGTGCTGATCGGCCATTGCGTGATCGCCAACCTGGAAGGGCAGTGGGGGCAGTTCGCCAGGGCCTTCGCCGAGCTGGCCGAGGCCGAACGCCTGATGCACATCTGGGACGTGCCGCCGATCTACTACCTGGCGATGATCACCCTGGTCAAATGCGAGCTCTGGCTGGCCCAGGGCCGTACCGACCTGGCGCAAGCCTGGCTGGCTCGCCTGGGGCAGACCTACACCGGCGATCAGGCCGCGGCGGCGCCGGAGTTTCATCCACAGTTGCCGTTGCATATCGAATTGCAGCAGGCCTTGCTCGACAGTATCCAGGGCGAGCCGGCCCTGGCCGAACAGCGTCTGGACAAGCTGCTGGAACATGGCCGGCAGACCGGGCGGCAGATGCTCAATGTGATGGCGTTGAATCAGAAAGTCGCGCTGTTGCTGGCCCAGGGCCGCGAACCCGAGGCGCGGCAGGCCTTGGCCCAGGCGCTGGAGTCTGCCGTTGGCGGGGCGTTGCAGCCGTTCGAGTGGGCGGTGCGGGCGCACCCGCACTGGTTGCGTGAACAGCTGCACCAGGCCCCGGCGACGCCGCTACGCCAGACACTGCTCGAACGCCTGCCGACCGCCGTGGCGCGCGAGCCTCTGGAGCAGCCTGGCGAAACCCTCAGCTCCCGGGAGCTGGCGGTGTTGCAACTGATTGCCCAGGGCTGCTCCAACCAGGAAATCAGCGAGCAATTGTTCATCTCGCTGCATACCGTGAAAACCCACGCCAGCCATATCAACAGCAAGCTCGGGGTGGAGCGTCGTACCCAGGCCGTGGCCCGGGCCCAGGAGCTGGGTTTGCTGGGCTAGGCATTTGGGCGGCGTTGCCTGTCGGCGCAGAAGTTATTCGCCAGGCGCGTGATCGGGCGCCTCTACGGCCGTATCGGCGAGCTCCAGAGTCACGCAGAAGTGCTGTTGTTCGGTCATGACCTCGATTTGCCAACCCAGCCGGGCACATAACTGGCGCATCAGTTCCAGGCCCAGGCCATAGCCGAAATCGTCGGACGGCTCGACCTGCCTGGTGTCCCGAATGCGGTTGACGATACTCAGGCGCGGGTGCCGGAACTTGATCTCGATACTGCCTTCATCGGCGTACTGCAGGGCATTGCGCAGGAAGTTGCCGACCACGATGCGGCATGCGGTCAGGGGAAGGTGGCAGGGTTCGCTGTCGATGTCGAGGATCAGCTCGATGTCCCGGGAGCCGATCAGGTAGCGGTGTTCCTCGATCAGCTCGTTGAGCAGTCCGCTCATGTCGACGGTTTCCTCGGGCAGGGCCTCGGGAAGTTCGCGGCTCATCCAGAGCAGGGTTTCGGCGATGCGCTGCATGTTCAGCACCGACCGTTCGATGCGTTGCAGGGGAAGAGGCAGGGCGCCGCCGGACTGCAGGGCCAGGAGTTCGATATTGGCCTTGAGCACCGCCAGCGGGGTGCGCAGTTCATGGCTGGTGTAGCGCAACAGCCGGCCTTCACGCAGGCTGGCGGCCTGGACCTGGTGCACGCTCTGGGCCAGCGAGTCGGCCAGCACATTGAATTCCGTGAAGCGAAAATTCGGGCGCTGGCTGGACACCGCGGCCGGATCCTTCAGGGTGGTGGACCACTGGGCCAACTGGCCGAGGGGGCGCACCAGCCACCAGACCAGCAGTACGATAATGATCAGTGCCGGGACGAACACCGCCAGGCTGATGAAGTGGACGCTGTTGAGTTCGTGATCGAGATAGGCATCGGATAACGGGGTCTCGACCTCGCCACCTTCTTCATGGTCGTGGTCGACATCGAACATGTACAGGGTTTTGCCGTCCCCCAGGGGCTGGGCCAGGATCGCTTTGACTTCGTCCTGTCCATCGGCGTCCAGTTCGCCGAACACCTGCACGGCGCCGAAGGACAGGGTGGGTGGCGTATCCAGCAACTGGCGAATTTTCGGCGGCAGCGCTTCCTGGCCGATCACGCTGCTGAAGAAATAGTTCTGCGGTGGGGGCCGGCTTGGGTCTTTTTCGTAATGCCTGGCGAAGTACAGGGCCTCTTCTTCCATCATGGCGCTGGCGGTGTAGAACAGCCCGCGCACGCTGTATTCCGGCAACAGTCGGCTGTAGATCAGCAGCACCACGGCGATCAGCAGCAGGAAGCTGCCGCTGATCACCCATTTCAGACTCAGGCCCTTACGCATGGGGCCTCAGCTGTACGCCAACGCCAGGCAGGGTGTGGATCAGCGGCTGGCCGAAGGATTTGTCCACGGTCTTGCGCAAGCGATGCATGTGCACCTTGAGGGTGTTGCTGTCCGGCGGCTCGTCGCCCCAGATGCTGGCCTCCAGGCGTTCGCGGCTGACCGGTTCGGGGCTGGCGCGCATCAGGCATTCCAGCAGGGTCCAGCAGGTGGGCGTGAGGCGCAGTTCTTGGCCGGCGCGGCTGACCTGGCGGGTGGTCAGCTCCATCACCAGGTCGGCCACTTGCAGGCGGCTGGCCTGGCCGCTGCGGCGCATGCTCAGGGCGCGGATCCTGGCCACCAGCTCAGCCAGTTCGAAGGGCTTGACCAGATAATCGTCGGCTCCGGCGGAAAAACTCATGAGCTTGTCCGGCAGGGCATCCAGCGATGTCAGCATCAGGATGGGCGTCTGGTTGCCTTGCTGGCGCAGCTGTTCGCACAACTGCTGGCCGTTGAGGCGCGGCAGCATGATGTCCAGGAGAATGACGTCGTAGTGCTGGGTGAGCGCCAGGTTGAGGCCGGCCTGGCCATTGCTGGCATGGTCGCAGACCATACCGCCGATCTCGAGGTATTCAATGACGGTGTTGGCCAGGTCGAGATTGTCCTCGACCAGCAGCAGATGAATATGCATGTGAACGGTTCCCCCCGGACCCTTGTCGCGCGATGGGCCGAAGGATAGCGGACTCCGGTTGCCTTGCGCCGATGTTTACCTGGTGTTAACCCTGGGTTCTCTAGGCTGGCGGATCTTCTCAATCCAGAGCGTGACGCCGCTATGAACCTGTCTTCGCTGATCAAGGGCACCCTGTTGGTCTTGATCCTTTTCGGCCTGATGACTTGTGTCCTGCCTTCCAGGACACCGTTGCCGCGCTTGGGGGCGGGTGGGCCCCTGAGCTGGTTCCTGATTGAACAAGACGTTGGCCGGACGGGGGCGGATCATGTTCCCCAGGTATTCTGATGACGGCAGCGGCGCTGGCTATGGCGATCAGTTGGTGCTGTGCCTGGCGCTGATTCTCGGTGTATCGATTGCCCTGGGCGTCTATATCGTTCGCTTCAACGCCCGCATCGACCAGCAGCGAGAGCTGTCGCCGGTGCCCTTGCTCGAATGCGGCAACGGCCGCGGGGCGCTTATCGTCGACCCTCATGGGCGACGCAGCAGCAGTGACAACTGCTACCTGATCGAAGAGGATGACTAGCCTCGGCGCCTTGCCTGCGTACGTCGTGGGTTCAAGCGCAAGAAACGAAGTTCTTGCGTCCGAACCCGGGTTTACAGTGAGGGCGTACTGAGGAACGGGCGACAAACCGCAAGGTTCCGGGCCCGATTTCCTTGGCGGACTGAAGGAGACCTAGCATGTCCTGCGTATTCAAATTGATGCACTCGCCCGTCGGTCAACTGACCCTGGTGGCCCGAGGCCCGAAACTCGCCGCGATTCTCTGGGAGAGCGAGCGGGAAAACCGGGTGCGTCTCGGCCCGTTGCAGCCGGCCGACGATCATCCGGTCTTGCTGGAAACCGAACGTCAGCTCAACGAGTACTTCGCTGGCAGCCGTGAACGCTTCGAACTGGAGTTGGACTTTGTCGGCACCGAGTTCCAGCGCAAGGTCTGGCAGGCGCTGCTGACCATCCCCTTTGGCGAAACCCGCAGCTACAGCCAGATCGCCATGCAGGTGGGGAGTCCCAAGGCGGTGCGCGCGGTGGGCGCGGCCAACGGCCGGAACCCGATCTCGATCGTCGCTCCTTGCCATCGGGTGATCGGCGCTTCGGGCAGTCTCACCGGCTTTGCCGGCGGGCTCCAGGCCAAGCAGTTTCTGCTGGCGCTGGAAGGTGAAGAAACCCTGCAACTGGCGTTCTGACCGTGGATGGCCGTCACCCTTGGCCTGGGGTGGCGGTCGTCGTTGTCTGCACGGCGCGGCAAAGCACGGGGCGCAAGCTGTGCGAGAATGCGCCATCGATTTTTTCAGGAATCACCCATGGCAGCCGTCAAGCCCAGTCTTATCCGCGAAACCTTCCCTGTCGGCCCTCTACAGTGCAACTGCACGATCATTGGCGACCCGGTCAGCAAAAAAGCCGTGGTCGTCGACCCGGGCGGCAATCCCGACCTGATCATGGCGCGGCTCGAGGCGCTGGGGTTGAAGGTGGTGAGCATCATTCATACCCATGCCCACCTGGATCACTTCCTGGCCTCCGGACAGATGAAAGAGAAAACCGGCGCGACCCTGCACCTGCACAAGGAAGACCAGTTCCTCTGGGACAATCTGGAAATGCAGTGCAACATGTTCGGCGTGCCTTACACGCCAGTGCCGGCACCGGATCGCTGGCTGGCGGACGACGAAGAACTGGCCTGTGGCTGCGGCGTGGCCCTGCATACGCCGGGGCATACCCCGGGCTCCATGAGCTTCTGGTTCGCAGAAGCTAAGCTGTTGATTGCCGGTGACACCTTGTTCAAGCGTGGGGTAGGGCGTACGGACCTGTGGGGTGGCGATCAGGCCACCATCGTGCGTTCGATCAAGCAGCGTCTCTACACCCTCGACGAGGATGCGATCGTGGTGGCCGGGCACGGTCCAGACACCCGTCTGGGCGATGAAATGCGGGAAAATCCCTTTGTCCGGGCCTGACACTTGCTGTCAAAAGTTTCACGGAATTTTTGTTCCTGGTCGTGTTCAAACGCCAGCAAAGGTCAATTGCCAACGTCCGTTGCATCACAGAATGTAAAAAGTAGGAGCCTCTCCATGTTCACCTCGCGTCGTTTGATCGTTGTCGCTACCGCTGTGGCCTTGTTGTCCGGCTGTGCTTCGCCTAACCCCTATGACAATCAAGGGCAGGCCGACGGCTCCACGGGCATGAGCAAAACTGCAAAATACGGTGGCCTGGGTGCCTTGGCCGGTGCGCTGGCCGGTGCTGCCATCAGCCACGACAACCGTGGCAAGGGGGCGCTGATCGGCGCCGCGGTGGTGGGTGCTTCCGCTGCCGGCTACGGCTACTACGCCGACCAGCAGGAAAAGAAACTGCGGGCCAGCATGGCCAATACCGGGGTCGAAGTGCAGCGCCAGGGCGATCAGATCAAGCTGATCATGCCGGGCAACATCACTTTCGCCACCGATTCGGCGAACATCGCTCCAAGCTTCTATCAACCGCTGAACAACCTGGCCGGCTCCCTCAAGGAGTTCAACCAGAACCAGATCGAAATCGTCGGCTACACCGACAGCACCGGCAGCCGCCAGCACAACATGGACCTGTCCCAGCGTCGTGCCCAGAGCGTGGCGACCTACCTGACTTCGCAAGGGGTCAGCGGTGCCAACCTGTCGTCCCGTGGTGCCGGTCCGGATAACCCGATTGCCAGCAACGGCGATGCCAACGGTCGTGCACAGAACCGTCGCGTGGAAGTGAACCTCAAGGCGATTCCTGGCCAGCAGTACCAGCAGCCAGGTCAGACCTACCAGTAAGCGGTACCCGTCACACGCCCGGCTGAACCCCAGGCATGAAAAAGCCCGCCCGATCACTGATCGGGCGGGCTTTTTTACAGCGTCTGAAAAGTACTTACTTCTTCAGGCCGTAGTGCTCGTCGAGCATACCCGGTGCGTTAGGCGTTTTTGGCGCGTAGTCCCGTGGCGGTTCCTGATCGCGTGGTGGCGTCAGGCGTTCCCGTGGAGCCTGCACCGAATCGGAGTGCAGCGCGGCCAGCAGGCGTTGGCGGGTCAGTTCGTCCAGGGCCAGACGGTTGGCGCCCTCGGCGAGATGATCCTGCACTTCCTGATAGCTTTGAGTGAGTTTTTTCACCAGCGTAGCGGTGCTGTTGAAGTGGGTGACCACTTCGTTCTGATAGCTGTCGAAACGTTCCTGAATATCATCCAGCTGACGTTGCGTGCGGTTAGGCGCGGCATTCGGCAGCAGGCGAGCGACCAGAAATCCAATGGCGACACCCGCGATCAGGGCAAGAGTCGGCAACAACCAAACTAGGAGCGAGTGTTCCACGAGTCCTTCCTCTATAAACGGCTTTGCTTTACGTTAACGGCTCGAACCTGCGCTGTATACCGCGATTCACTCGCAATAGATTGGCACAGACAATTTGCTAGACGAGTCGACCCGATTCGAGGTCACGGAGTTCCTTCCTTGCTTATGCGTGAAACCCCTGTAGTGATTGCCGGCCCGGTCGGCCAACTGGAAGCCCTGTATCTGGACGTTGCTGACGCCCGTGGCGTAGCGCTGATCTGCCACCCGAATCCGGTGCAGGGCGGCACCATGCTCAACAAGGTGATCTCGACCCTGCAACGTACGGCACGTGACGCCGGCCTGATCACGTTGCGTTTCAACTACCGTGGCGTCGGTGCCAGCGAAGGCAGCCACGACATGGGCAGCGGCGAGGTGGACGATGCGCAGGCGGCGGCCGAGTGGTTGCGCGCCAAGCATCCTGAGCTGCCGATGACGCTGCTCGGTTTCTCCTTTGGCGGTTTTGTCGCGGCCAGCCTTGGCGGGCGCCTGGAAGCCGGGGGCGAGCCGCTCAAGCACCTGTTCATGGTTGCTCCCGCGGTGATGCGTCTGCGCGATAGCGACTCGCTGCCACAGAACTGCCCGCTCACCCTGATCCAGCCGGAAACCGACGAAGTGGTCGAGCCGCAGCTGGTCTACGACTGGTCCGACGCGCTTGAACGCCCCCATGAGCTGCTGAAAGTGGCAGAATGCGGACACTTTTTTCATGGCAAGCTCACCGATCTCAAGGATCTGGTGCTGCCACGACTCTCGAATTGATTGCAGTCTGATAAGCGATTACCCATGACTACTCGTACGCGTATCCTCACCGGCATCACCACCACCGGCACGCCGCACCTGGGCAACTACGCCGGCGCCATCCGCCCGGCGATCGTCGCCAGCCGTGACAGCAATGCCGATTCGTTCTACTTCCTGGCCGACTATCACGCCCTGATCAAGTGCGATGACCCGCTGCGTATCCAGCGTTCGCGCCTGGAGATCGCCGCGACCTGGCTGGCCGGTGGCCTGGATGTGGAACGCGTGACTTTCTATCGCCAGTCGGACATCCCGGAAATCCCGGAACTGACCTGGCTGCTGACCTGCGTGGCGGCCAAGGGCTTGCTCAATCGCGCCCACGCCTACAAGGCTTCGGTGGATAAAAACGTCGAGGCCGGCGAAGACCCGGATGCCGGCATCACCATGGGTTTGTACAGCTACCCGGTGCTGATGGCCGCGGACATCCTGATGTTCAACGCGCACCAGGTGCCGGTCGGTCGCGACCAGATCCAGCACGTGGAAATGGCCCGTGACATCGGCCAGCGTTTCAACCACCTGTTCGGCCAGGGCAAGGAGTTCTTCACCCTGCCCGAGGCGCTGATCGAGGAGAGCGTCGCCACCTTGCCGGGTCTCGATGGCCGCAAGATGTCCAAGAGCTACGACAACACCATTCCGTTGTTCAGCAGCGCCAAGGAGATGAAGGACGCGATCTCGCGCATCGTCACCGACTCCCGTGCCCCAGGCGAAGCCAAGGACCCGGACAATTCGCACCTGTTCACCCTGTTCCAGGCCTTCGCCACCCCGGCGCAAGCCGACGAGTTCCGCAGCGAACTGCTGCAGGGCCTGGGCTGGGGGGAAGCGAAGAACCGTCTGTTCCAGCTGCTGGACAACGAGCTGGGCGAGTCCCGCGAGCGTTACCACCAGTTGATCGGGCGTCCGGCGGATCTGGAAGACATCCTGCAACACGGCGCAAAAAAGGCCCGTGCCGTGGCCACGCCGTTCCTCAACGAGTTGCGTGAAGCGGTCGGCCTGCGTTCATTCGTCAACCAGGTACAGGTGGCGGCGACTACCAAGAAGAAAGCGGCCAAGGCCGCACGCTTCGTCAGCTTCCGCGAAGACGATGGCAGCTTCCGTTTCCGTTTGCTGTCCGCCGACGGTGAGCAACTGCTGCTGTCGCGCCACTTCGCCGATGGCAAGACCGCAGGCGCGGTGACCAAGCAACTGCAAGCCGGCCAGGCTCTGGACCTGCGCAGCGAAGCACTGGCTTTCAGCGTCTGGCTGGAAGGTGAGTGCGTAGCCGACAGCCCGGCCTTCGCCGACGCGGCCGCCCGCGATGCGGCGATCGAGGCGCTGCGCATTGCCCTGACGCCGGTGCAGGACTAACCGCAATCTCCCGACCAAGGGTTGATTGCCATTCCCCAGGGCCGTCGCTACAGTGACGGCCCGTTTTTGTTGCCTTGCTAACGAATTATGACGCCCCTAGAACGATATCAAGCTGATCTGAAACGCCCGGAGTTCTTCCACGACGCCGCGCAGGAAACCGCGGTGCGTCACCTGCAGCGCCTGTACGATGACCTGATCGCTGCGTCGAACAACAAGCCGGGCCTGCTGGGCAAGCTGTTTGGCAAGAAAGACCAGGCGCCGGTCAAGGGCCTGTACTTCTGGGGGGGCGTGGGGCGTGGCAAGACGTATCTGGTCGATACCTTCTTTGAAGCCCTGCCGTTCAAGCAGAAGGTCCGTACGCACTTCCACCGCTTCATGAAGCGTGTGCACGAAGAGATGAAGACCCTGGGCGGCGAGAAGAACCCGCTGACCATCATCGCCAAGCGCTTCTCCGAAGAAGCCCGGGTGATCTGCTTCGACGAATTTTTCGTTTCCGACATCACTGACGCCATGATCCTCGGCACGTTGATGGAAGAGCTGTTCAAGAATGGCGTGACCCTGGTGGCGACTTCGAACATCGTGCCGGACGGCCTGTACAAGGACGGCCTGCAACGTGCGCGCTTCCTGCCGGCCATCGCCCTGATCAAGCAGCACACCGAGATCGTCAACGTCGACAGCGGTGTCGACTACCGTTTGCGTCACCTGGAGCAGGCCGAGCTGTTCCACTTCCCGCTGGACGAAGCAGCCCACGAAAGCTTGCGCAAGAGCTTCCGCGCGCTGACACCGGAATGCACCCAGGCGGTGGAAAACGATGTGCTGATCGTCGAGAACCGCGAAATCCGCGCTCTGCGCACCTGCGACGACGTGGCCTGGTTCGACTTCCGCGAGCTGTGCGACGGCCCGCGCAGCCAGAACGACTACATCGAGCTGGGCAAGATCTTCCACGCGGTGCTGGTCAGCGGTGTCGAGCAGATGAGCGTCGCCACCGACGACATCGCCCGTCGCTTCATCAATATGGTCGACGAGTTCTACGACCGTAACGTCAAGCTGATCATTTCCGCCGAAGTCGAACTCAAGGATCTGTACACCGGTGGTCGCCTGACCTTCGAGTTCCAGCGGACCCTCAGCCGTCTGCTGGAAATGCAGTCCCACGAGTTTCTCTCCCGGGCGCATAAGCCTTAAGGGTTGTCTGGATAAAAAAGGGCCTGCATTGCAGGCCCTTTTTCATTTACGCGGCTTGTTGCAGGAACTGCTGCCGGTACTGGTTGGGTGACAACTCGGTGTGCTGGCGGAACAGGCGCGCGAAGAAGCTCGCATCGTCGTAGCCGACCTCATAGCTGATGGTCTTGATGCTTTTGCGCGTCCCCGAGAGCAGGCCCTTGGCGGTTTCGATGCGCAGGCGTTGCAGGTAGTGCAGCGGTTTGTCGCCGGTGGCGGTCTGGAAGCGCCGCATGAAATTGCGAATGCTCATGCCATGTTCGCGGGCCACGTCCTCGAAGCGGAACTTGTCGGCGAAGTGCTCCTCCAGCCAGTGCTGGATCTGCAGGATGATCACGTCCTGGTGCAGCTTCTGGCCGCCGAAGCCGATACGGCCCGGCGAATAGCTGCGCTGCACTTCATAGAGGATGTCGCGAGCCACGGCCTGGGCGATGTTGGCGCCGCAGAAACGTTCGATCAGATAGATGTACAGGTCGCAGGCCGAGGTAGGGCCGCCGGCGCAGTACAGGTTGTCGGCATCGGTCAGGTGCTTGTCCTGATTGAGTTGGACCTTGGGGAAGCGCTCGCTGAAGGCGTTGAAGAAACGCCAGTAAGTGGTGGCTTCCTTGCCGTCGAGCAGACCGGCTTCGGCCAGCCAGAACACCCCGGTGGCTTCGCCGCAGAGCACCGCGCCGCGGGCATGCTGCTGACGCAGCCAGGGCAGGATCTGTGGGTAACGTTGGCAGAGGGTTTCAAAATCGTCCCAGAACGCCGGGAGGATGATTACGTCGGTATCTTCCAGGGCGCTGTCCACCGGGATGATCACGTCGCTGAAACTGCGCACCGGTGTTCCGTCGGGGCTGACCAGGCGGATTTCGAAGGCAGGAGTCAGGCCCTGGCCCAACTGCTTGCCGTAGCGCAGGCTGGCCATATGGAAGAAGTCCTTGGCCTGGGTGAGGGTGGAGGCGAAAACCCGGTCGATTGCCAGGATGCTGACGCGCCGCAAGGGCGTAGAGGTTTGGTTAGACATAATTCAATTGTTCTTATAGGGGAAAGTGGTCACCAGACGGCTGGATCGTCTTATTTTTTGTCGGATGTGTCCAGTGTCCTGTGATACAGCCGTGGGCTTAGGCTCTGTGGGCCAATCCCGGCTAACAACAACAGGTGGCCCCATGATTCCCAGAACCTTGTTCAGCTCCGAGCACGAACTCTTTCGTGACAGCGTGCGTACCTTCCTGGAGAAGGAGGCGGTGCCATTCCATGGGCAGTGGGAGAAACAGGGTTACATCGACCGGGCCTTGTGGAACAAGGCCGGCGAGGCGGGGATGCTCTGCTCCCATATTCCCGAAGAGTACGGTGGCCTGGGGGCGGACTTTCTCTATAGCGCGGTGGTGATCGAGGAGGTGGGGCGTCTCGGCCTGACCGGTATCGGTTTTTCCCTGCACTCCGATATCGTCGCGCCCTACATCCTGCATTACGGCAGCGAGGAGTTGAAGCGCAAGTACCTGCCGAAACTGGTGTCCGGCGAGATGGTGACGGCCATCGCCATGACCGAGCCGGGCGCCGGCTCCGACCTGCAAGGGGTCAAGACCACCGCGGTGCTGGACGGCGATGAATACGTGATCAATGGTTCCAAGACCTTTATCACCAACGGCTATCTGGCGGATCTGGTGATAGTCGTGGCCAAAACCGATCCCAAGGCTGGCGCCAAGGGCACCAGCCTGTTTCTGGTGGAGGCGGACACCCCCGGTTTCTCCAAGGGCAAGCGCCTGGAAAAGGTCGGCATGAAGGCCCAGGACACTTCCGAGCTGTTCTTCCAGGACGTTCGTGTACCGAAGGAGAATCTGCTGGGGCAGGCCGGAATGGGCTTCGCCTATCTGATGCAGGAGTTGCCGCAGGAGCGCCTGACGGTGGCGGTGGGCGGCCTGGCGTCAGCCGAGGCGGCGTTGCAGTGGACCCTGGAATACACCCGCGAGCGCAAGGCCTTTGGCAAGTCGATCGCCGACTTCCAGAACACCCGCTTCAAGCTGGCGGAAATGGCCACCGAGATCCAGATCGGGCGAGTCTTTGTCGACCGCTGCCTGGAGCTGCATCTGCAGGGCAAGCTCGATGTGCCGACCGCCGCGATGGCCAAATACTGGGGCACGGACCTGCAATGCAAGGTGCTCGACGAATGCGTGCAGTTGCACGGCGGCTACGGCTTCATGTGGGAGTACCCGATAGCCCGGGCCTGGGCGGATGCGCGAGTGCAGCGGATCTATGCCGGGACCAACGAGATCATGAAGGAAATCATCGCGCGTTCCCTGTAATGCCTTTCCCCGGCAGGAGCGAGCCTGAATCAGTTCGTTCTTGCCGGGGCGGTGTTTACGGCGCCGGGTTCGGATGATCCTTGTGGATCGCCTCGATGCCGGCCAGCACTTCGTCCGACAGCTTCAGCTCGAAACTGGCGATGTTGCTGTCCAGTTGTTCGAGGGTGGTCGCGCCAATGATGTTGCTGGTGACGAACGGCTGCTGGGTGACAAACGCCAGGGCCATTTGCGCCGGGTCCAGGCCATGTTCGCGGGCCAGGGCGACATAACGGCTGCAGGCCGCTTCCGACTGCGGGTTGAAGTAGCGGCTGAAACGGCTGTACAGGCTCAGGCGGGCTTTGGCCGGACGCGCGCCGCCTTCGTATTTGCCGGAGAGAAAGCCGAAGGCCAGGGGCGAGTAGGCCAGCAATCCACATTGTTCGCGAATGGCGATTTCCGCCAGGCCCACTTCAAAGCTGCGGTTGAGCAGGTTGTAGGGGTTCTGGATCGATACCGCCCGTGGCCAGCCGCGGCTTTCGGCCAGGGCGAGGAACTTCATGGTGCCCCACGGGGTTTCGTTGGACAGGCCAATGTGGCGGATCTTGCCGGCCTTGACCTGCTCGTCCAGGGCCTCGAGGGTTTCCTCCAGTGGGGTGAAGTCTTCTTCCTTGTGCCTGTAGCCCAGTTGGCCGAAGAAGTTGGTGCTGCGCTCCGGCCAGTGCAACTGGTAGAGGTCGATCCAGTCGGTCTGCAGGCGCTTGAGGCTGGCGTCCACGGCTTCGACTATATGCTTGCGGTTGTGCTTGAGCTGCTTGTCGCGAATGTAGTCGATGGTGTTGCCGGGGCCGGCGATCTTGCTCGCCAGGATCCAGTCGGCGCGATCGCCGCGAGCCTTGAACCAGTTGCCGATGTAACGCTCGGTGGTGGCATAGGTTTCGGCTTTGGGGGGCACCGGGTACATCTCGGCGGTGTCGATGAAGTTGATCCCGGCGGCCTTGGCCCGCTCGATCTGGGCGAAGGCTTCGGACTCACTGTTCTGCTCGCCCCAGGTCATGGTTCCCAGGCAAATTGCACTCACATTCAGGTCGGTCCGACCTAGCTGGCGATAGTCCATCGGGCGCTCCTTGGGCAAAACAATCATAAAAGCAGGTTGAATTTTTTTTCGCAATCTGCATAATTCCGCAGCTCTTTCTGCAGTGGAAGTGATGCGCCGCCTGCCGAAGAATCTTGCCGTAAACGGACGCGCTGACCCGAGCCCCCGATAGCGTCTGTATCCGGCTGCCTTTGACTTGTCAAAGTACGCACTATTCAGTAAGATCCGCCGTCTAATTTACAGGGCGGCCCCTGAGGCTATAAAGAATGAGCCCAACACTCGATTGGAATCAGGATGTCCGATGCGCCAATGTTCGTTGTGCCTGTTGTTGGTCATGTTATCCATC
>NZ_JBNNVU010000102.1:0-18102 GCF_050280705.1 Pseudomonas sp. NPDC089530
CACGTCGACCGGGATGGCATCGTTGTCGAACAGGCCGGCGCGGGTCAGGTAGGCCGCTTCCCGTACCCGGGCGATCTTGGTGGGGGTGTGGAACAGGGTGTGGGCGACCTGGCAGGCGACCATGTTGGTTTCGTCGCTGTTGGTCACCGCGACCAGCATGTCGGCATCGTCGGCGCCGGCCTGGCGCAGCACTGTGGGGAACGAACCGCGGCCGTGCACGGTACGGATGTCCAGGCGGTCGCCGAGATCGCGCAGGCGCTCGCCGTCGGTGTCGACCACGGTGATGTCGTTGGCTTCGCTGGCCAGGTGTTCCGCCAGCGTTCCGCCCACCTGCCCGGCGCCGAGGATGATGATCTTCATCCAGTCACTCCCTTAAAACCGTTTAGCCGCGCGCGGCGGCGATCTTGATCAGCTTGGCGTAGTAGAACCCGTCGTGGCCGCCCTCTTGCGCCAGCAACTGGCGCCCATGGGGCTGCTTCAGGCCGGCCGCAGGCTGACCCAGTTGCCCGGCGATGTCCAGTTCGCGCGCGCCCGGGGTGCGGCCGAGGAAGGCTTCGATCACCTTGGTGTTTTCGGTCGGCAGGGTCGAGCAGGTGGCGTACAGCAGGATGCCGCCGACTTCCAGGGTCGACCACATGGTGTCCAGCAATTCGCCCTGCAGGGCGGCCAGGGCGGCGATATCGTCAGCCTGGCGAGTGAGCTTGATGTCCGGGTGACGGCGAATCACCCCGGTGGCCGAACAGGGCGCGTCCAGCAGGATGCGCTGGAAGGGTTTGCCGTCCCACCAGGCCGCAGTGTCGCGGCCATCGGCGGCGATCAGTTCGGCGTCCAGGCCCAGGCGGTCGAGGTTCTCCCGGACCCGCACCAGGCGCTTGGCTTCCAGGTCCACCGCCACCACGCCGGCCAGCGCCGGCTGGACTTCGAGGATATGGCAGGTCTTGCCGCCGGGGGCGCAGCAGGCGTCCAGCACCCGCTGGCCTGGCGCCAGTTCCAGCAGCTCGGCGGCCAGTTGCGCGGCCTCGTCCTGCACGCTGATCCAGCCTTCGGCGAAGCCCGGCAGGCTGCGCACGTCGGCGGCTTCATCGAGCACGATGCCGTCCTGGCTGTAGACGCAAGGCTTGGCGGCAACACCGGCCTCGGCCAGCAGTTTCAGGTAGGCGTCGCGGGCATGATGACGGCGGTTGACCCGCAGGATCATCGGCGGGTGGGCGTTGTTGGCGGCGCAGATGGCTTCCCATTGCTCGGGCCAGAACGCCTTGAGGGATTTTTGCAGCCAGCGCGGGTGGGCGGTGCGCACCACCGGGTCGCGCTCCAGCTCGGCGAACAGCGCTTCGCTCTCGCGCTGGGCGCGGCGCAGCACGGCGTTGATCAGGGCCTTGGCCCAGGGCTTTTTCAGCTTGTCGGCGCAGCCCACGGTCTCGCCGATGGCGGCATGGGCGGGGACGCGGGTGTAGAGCAACTGGTAGAGCCCCACCAGCAGCAGCGCCTCGACGTCGGCGTCGGCGGCCTTGAACGGCTTCTGCAACAGCTTGGCCGCCAGCGCCGCCAGCCGGGGCTGCCAGCGTGCGGTACCGAAGGCCAGGTCCTGGGTGAAGCCGCGGTCGCGCACTTCGACCTTGTCCAGCTGGGTCGGCAGCGAGCTGTTGAGCGAGGCTTTGCCTGTGAGGACCGAGGTCAGGGCCTTGGCGGCGGCCAGACGGGGGGTCATTGGGTGTCCGCCGCTTGTCCGAGCACGGTGCCGGTGGCGAACTTCTCGCGTCGGCTGTTGAACAGGTCGCTGAAGTTCAGCGCCTTGCCGCCGGGCAATTGCAGGCGGGTCAGGCACAGCGCCTGCTCACCGCAGGCGACCAGCAGGCCGTCCTTGCTGGCGCCGAGAATGGTCCCCGGTACGCCACGGCCTTCGGCGAGGCGGGCGGCCAGCACCTTCAGGGCCTCGCCGTTCAGGGTGCTGTGGCAGATCGGCCAGGGGTTGAAGGCGCGTACCAGGCGTTCCAGTTCCACCGCCGGACGGTTCCAGTCGATCCGCGCCTCGTCCTTGTTCAGCTTGTGGGCGTAGGTGGCCAGGCTGTCGTCCTGCACCTCGCCTTGCAGAGTCCCCGCGGCGAGGCCGGCGATGGCCTGCACCACGGCCGGCGGGCCCATTTCGGCGAGACGGTCATGCAGGCTGCCGCCGGTGTCGTCGGCGCTGATCGGGGTGCTGACTTTCAGCAGCATCGGCCCGGTGTCCAGGCCGGCTTCCATGCGCATCACGGTCACGCCGCTTTCGGCGTCGCCGGCTTCCACGGCGCGCTGGATCGGCGCCGCCCCGCGCCAGCGTGGCAGCAGGGAGGCGTGGCTGTTGATGCAGCCCAGGCGCGGAATATCCAGCACCGCCTGCGGCAGGATCAGGCCATAGGCGACCACCACCATCAGGTCCGGCTTGAGGGCTGCCAGCTCGGCCTGGGCCTCGGCATTGCGCAGGGTCGGCGGTTGCAGCACGGGAATATCGTTTTCCACGGCAAGCTGCTTGACCGGGCTTGGCATCAGCTTTTGCCCACGCCCGGCCGGGCGGTCCGGCTGGGTGTAGACCGCAACGATCTCGTAGGGGCTGTCGAGCAGGGCCTTGAGGTGTTCGGCGGCAAATTCCGGGGTGCCGGCAAAGACGATGCGCAGTGGCTCAGTCATGGGAATTCTCGTAGGTAAACACTCGGAAAAGAAAAAGGCTTGCCGTGGCAAGCCTTTGCAAGACGGTCATCACGCCTGCTGGCGATGCAGCTTTTCCAGCTTCTTCTTGATCCGGTCGCGTTTGAGCGTGGACAGGTAGTCGACGAACAATTTGCCGTTGAGGTGGTCGCATTCGTGCTGGATGCACACCGCGAGCAGGCCTTCGGCGATCAGTTCGTAAGGTTGGCCGTCACGGTCCAGGGCCTTGATTTTCACGCGTTGCGGACGATCGACATTCTCGTAGAAGCCTGGCACCGAGAGGCAGCCTTCCTGGTACTGGCCCATCTCGTCGGTGAGCGTTTCGAACTCGGGGTTGATGAACACCCGCGGCTCGCTGCGGTCTTCGGACAGGTCCATGACCACGACGCGCTTGTGCACGTTGACCTGAGTGGCGGCCAGGCCGATGCCGGGCGCCTCATACATTGTTTCAAACATGTCGTCGACCAACTGACGCACTTCGTCGTCCACTACGGCCACGGGTTTGGCGATAGTGCGCAGGCGCGAGTCGGGGAATTCGAGGATGTTCAAAATGGCCATAAGCGTCGTTGCTACACGTGTGAAGTAAGTTCGGAATCGGAGGCCTTGCGGGTGGTGGACCGGGCAACCGTTGTAAAACGTGCTCGGTCGGGAGCAGGGAGCGCACAGGCTCTGGCGTTTCACGCGAGTACATATGATAAAGGGATTCACCGCATGAGGAAATCACTACTCGCCTTGCTGCTCGTGGGCTGGGCCGGTATCGGCCAGGCGCAGGTGGCGCTCCGGGAGGATTATCCACAGCGCTACACCGTGGTGGCGGGCGACACCCTGTGGAGCATCGCCAGCCGCTTTCTGCGTGACCCCTGGCAATGGCCGGCGCTCTGGCAGGCCAATGCCAGCCTGGCCGACCCCGACCTGATCTACCCCGGCGACTCCCTGGCGCTGGTCCGGGTCGCTGGCGAACCGCGCCTGAGCCTGGAACGCGGGGTCTCCCGGGGCACGATCAAGCTGTCGCCCCAGGTGCGTCGCATGCCGCTGGCCGAGGCGATTCCAAGCATTCCGTTGCAGGCCATCGACAGCTTCCTGCTGAGCAACCGCATCCTCGACCGGGCGGACGCCTTCGACAGCGCGCCCTATGTAGTCGCCGGCGATGCCGAGCGGGTGCTCAGCGGCACCGGCGACCGGATCTTCGCCCGCGGCCGCTTCGACCCGGAACAGCCGGCCTACGGCATCTTCCGTCAGGGCAAGACCTACACCGACCCGCAGAGCGGCGAAGTGCTGGGGATCAACGCCGACGAGATCGGCAGTGGCGAGCTGCTCGCGGTCGAGGGCGATATCGCCACCCTGCGATTGCAGCGCACTACCCAGGAAGTGCGCCTGGGGGACCGCTTGTTCAGCGGCGAGCCGCGCATCCTCGACTCGAGCTTCGCTCCCAGCCCGCCGAACCAGGCCGTCGAGGGCCTGATCATCGATGTGCCGCGGGGCGTCACCCAGATCGGCGCGCTGGATGTGGTGACGCTGAACAAGGGGCGGCGCGACGGCCTGGCGGAAGGCAATGTGCTGGCGGTGATGAAAACCGGGGAAACCGTGCGCGACCGGGTGGCCGGCGGCCAGGTGAAAATACCCGATGAGCGGGCCGGCCTGCTGATGGTGTTCCGCACCTACGACAAGCTCAGCTACGGCCTGGTGCTCAATGCTTCACGCTCCCTGGCGATCCTTGACAAGGTGCGCAACCCGTAAAACCCTCAACAAGTTACCAACAGAGTTATCCACAGCTTGTTCCTGCTGCTGCCGGGCTTATCACGATCAAGGATGATCCTATGCCACCGTCTGTCCAGGCTCCGGTTTCCCCCGCGGAACTGGAAGCCCGTCTACGTTTGCACCGCTTGCCGGAGCTGGGTCCGAAGCGTTTTCAGGTGCTGCTCGAAGCCTTCGGTTCGGCCTCCAGGGCCATCAGCGCACCGGCCAGTGCCTGGCGAACCCTGGGCTTGCCGGCGGTCGCGGCCGAGTCCCGACGCAATGCCCAGGTCCGGGATGGCGCCAGCCACGCCCTGGCCTGGCTGGAGCGTCCGGGCCAGCATTTACTGATGTGGGACCAGCCGGACTACCCGGCGCTGCTGCGGGAAATCGTCGATGCGCCGCCGTTGCTGTTCGTCGCCGGCGATCCGCGGATCCTGGAAAAACCGCAGTTGGCGGTGGTCGGCAGCCGTCGCGCGTCACGGCCCGGCATGGACACCGCCGCGGCGTTTTCCCGCAGCCTGGCCGCGGCCGGTTTTGTCATCACCAGCGGTCTGGCGTTGGGTATCGATGGCGCGGCGCACCAGGCGGCCCTGGAGGTCGGCGGGCAGACTGTCGGCGTGCTCGGTACCGGCCTGGAAAAATTTTATCCACAGCGCAATCGGCGCCTGGCCGAGGCCATGATCGCCCAGGGCAGCGCGGTGGTTTCCGAGTTCCCGCTGGAGACCGGGCCCCAGGCCAGCCACTTTCCCCGGCGTAACCGGATCATCAGCGGCCTGGTCCTTGGCGTGCTGGTGGTGGAGGCCAGCGTCGCCAGCGGCTCGCTGATCACTGCCCGGCTCGCCGCCGAGCAAGGGCGCGAGGTGTATGCGATACCCGGCTCGATCCACCACCCCGGGGCCCGGGGTTGCCATCAGTTGATTCGCGATGGCGCGGTGCTGGTGGAAACCATCGAGCACATCCTCGAGGCCCTGCGTGGCTGGCAACGGTTGCCGTTATCCACAACCTCGCCCGCCGCCGCGCCGGCGCATCCGCTGCTGGCGCTGTTGCATGCGGCGCCGCAGACCAGCGAGGGCCTGGTCGAGGCCAGCGGCTGGAGCCTGTCCAGGGTGCTGGCGGCGCTCACCGAGCTGGAGCTGGAAGGTCGCGCGGTATCCGAAGGGGGGTGCTGGTTCGTGCGGGCAAAAAGCTAGGCTTTATAGGCAGTATCGGTAAACTGCGCACAGCCTTAATCCGGAGAGTCAGCAATGGTCAGCAGTTGGCGTGTGCAAAAAGCCGCACGAGAAATTCGCGCAGGGGCGGTGATTGCCTATCCAACCGAAGCGGTCTGGGGGCTGGGCTGCGACCCGTGGAACGAAGAGGCGGTGGACCGGTTGCTGGCCATCAAGTCGCGGTCTGTGGATAAGGGCCTGATCCTGATCGCCGATAACATCCGCCAGTTCGATTTTCTGTTCGAGGATTTCCCCCAGGACTGGATCGATCGCATGGCCAGCACCTGGCCTGGGCCCAACACCTGGCTGGTGCCCCACCAGAACCTGTTGCCGGAGTGGGTCACCGGGGTCCACGACACCGTGGCGCTGCGGGTCAGCGATCATCCTTTGGTGCGGGAGCTGTGCGCGCTGGTCGGGCCGCTGATTTCCACCTCGGCCAACCCTCAAGGCCGCCCTGCTGCCCGTACGCGGCTGCGGGTCGAGCAGTATTTCCGCGGGCAGCTGGACCTGGTGCTGGGCGGCAACCTGGGCGGGCGCAAGAACCCGAGCCTGATCCGCGACCTGGCGACCGGCAAGATCGTCCGTCCGGCCTGAAATCGCGGCATCCTTCATTGCGGACAAGTCGGATCGCCGCCCGCTCGCTCCTACAAGATTTTTGATCGTTCACCCATTGGGCGTACGACTCGAGTCTGTAGGAGCGAGGCTTGCCCGCGATGCATTCGCTCAGACGACCCAGGGCTTACGGCAACAGAATGGTCGACCCCGTGGTCCGTCGCGCCGCCAGCTCGGTCTGCGCCTTCGCCGCGTCCGCCAGCGGATAACGATGGCCGATCTCGATCTTCAGCTTGCCGCTGGCGACCATGGCGAACAGATCGTCGGCCATGGCCTGCAGGTTCTCGGCGTTGTTGGCGTAGGCCGCCATGGACGGGCGCGTGACATAGAGCGAGCCCTTGGCCGCCAGAATCCCCAGGTTGACCCCTTCCACCGCGCCCGAGGCGTTGCCGAAGCTGACCATCAGCCCCCGCGGTTGCAGGCAGTCCAGGGAGGTCAGCCAGGTGTCCTTGCCCACGCCGTCGTAGACCACCGGGCATTTCTTGCCGCCGGTCAGCTCCAGCACACGCTTGGCCACGTCTTCATGGCTGTAGTCGATGGTTTCCCAGGCGCCGAGGGACTTCGCCAGGGCGGCTTTTTCCGGCGAACTGACGGTGCCGATCAGCTTCACCCCCAGGGCCTTGGCCCATTGGCAGGCGATCAGCCCGACCCCGCCGGCTGCGGCATGGAACAGCACGGTTTCGCCGCCCTTGAGCTCATAGGTCTGGCGCAGCAGGTACTGCACGGTCAGGCCCTTGAGCATCATGCCGGCGGCCTGCTCGAAGTCGATGCTGTCCGGCAGGTGCACCAGGTTGTCGGCGGGCAGTACATGCACATCGCTGTAGGCCCCCAGCGGGCCGCTGCCGTAGGCCACGCGGTCGCCGACCTTGAAGCGGGTCACGGCGCTGCCGACGGCCTCGACTACCCCGGCCCCTTCGGCGCCCAGGCCCGATGGCAGGGCCGGCGGCGCGTAGAGGCCGCTGCGGTAGTAGGTGTCGATGAAGTTCAGGCCGATGGCCTGGTTACGCACGCGAACCTGCTGCGGGCCCGGTTCGGCGGGCTGGTAGTCCACATACTCGAGTACTTCGGGGCCGCCGTGGGCCCGGAACTGGATACGCTTGGCCATCTGCACTTCTCTCCTTGGTCGTGTCGCGAAAGTGCCTTATCGGACTCCTATGCTTGATCGTCGTCAACTGCGACCGGCCCCCCCGCAGTGTTATGCTACGCGCCCGTTTGCGCAGGCCCCCTGGCTGTATCCCTGGCGCCGCGTAGCTTTGCCCGATTCAAGGTGATGCCATGACTACCCGCACCGAGGCCGTGAAAGCCTATCTGCTCGACCTGCAAGACCGCATTTGCGCTGCCCTGGAAGCCGAAGACGGCGGCACCCGCTTCGTCGAAGACGCCTGGACCCGGCCGGCCGGCGGTGGCGGGCGTACCCGGGTGATCGCCGACGGTGCGGTGATCGAGAAAGGCGGCGTCAACTTTTCCCATGTGTTCGGCAGCGGCCTGCCGCCGTCCGCCAGCGCCCACCGCCCTGAACTGGCCGGCCGTGGCTTCGAGGCCCTGGGCGTGTCGCTGGTGATCCACCCGCACAACCCCCATGTGCCAACCTCCCACGCCAACGTGCGGTTCTTCATCGCCGAGAAAGAAGGCGAAGAGCCGGTCTGGTGGTTCGGCGGCGGTTTCGACCTGACCCCCTACTACGGCAACATCGATGACTGCGTGCACTGGCACCGCGTCGCCGAAAAGGCCTGCGCGCCCTTCGGCCCGGACGTCTACCCGCGCTACAAGGCCTGGTGCGACAGCTACTTCCACCTCAAGCATCGCAATGAGCCGCGGGGCATCGGCGGCCTGTTCTTCGACGACCTCAACGAGTGGGACTTCGACACCAGCTTCGCCTTCATGCGCGCCATCGGCGACGCCTACCTCGAGGCGTACCTGCCGATCGTCCGGCGCCGCAAGGCCCAGGCCTATACCGAGAAGCAGCGCGAGTTCCAGGAATTCCGCCGCGGCCGTTATGTGGAGTTCAACCTGGTCTACGACCGTGGCACCCTGTTCGGCCTGCAATCGGGCGGGCGCACCGAGTCGATCCTGATGTCCCTGCCGCCGCAGGTGCGCTGGGCTTACGATTGGAAGGCCGAGCCAGGCAGCGAAGAAGCGCGCCTGACCGAGTACTTCCTGCAGGATCGCGACTGGCTGGCGGGCTCCGCGTAAGGCATCGCCGCCTGGTTGAACAGAGACAGCGTCGCGCCTTCCCGCCAAGGCGCGCATGAGGGTTTTATCGGATGGATCAGTACGTCGTTTTTGGTAACCCGATCGGCCACAGCAAGTCGCCGCTGATTCATCGGCTGTTCGCCGAGCAGACGGCGCAGCGGATGACTTACACCACCCTGCTGGCGCCCCTCGACGATTTCGCCGGCTGTGCCCGCGGGTTCTTCGTCGACGGGCGTGGCGCCAACGTCACGGTGCCGTTCAAGGAGGACGCCTATCGCCTGGCCGACAGCCTGACCGCCCGCGCCCAGCGCGCCGGTGCAGTGAACACCTTGAGCAAGCTCGCCGATGGCAGCCTGTTGGGCGACAACACCGACGGCGCCGGCCTGGTGCGCGACCTGACGGTCAACGCCGGCTTCAGCCTCAAGGGCAAGTACATCTTGCTGCTGGGCGCCGGTGGCGCGGTGCGTGGGGCTTTGGAACCGCTGCTGGCGGAGCAGCCGGCGTCGCTGATCATCGCCAACCGCACGGTGGAAAAGGCCGAGCGGCTGGCCGAGCTGTTCGATGACTTGGGGCCGGTATCCGCCAGCGGTTTCGACTGGTTGCACGAGCCGGTGGACCTGATCATCAACGCCACCTCGGCCAGCCTCAGCGGCGACGTGCCGCCAATCGCCCCCAGCCTGATCGAGCCGGGCAAGACGGTGTGCTACGACATGATGTACGGCAAGGAGCCGACCGCCTTCTGTCGCTGGGCCAGTGAACACGGCGCGGCGATCGCCATGGATGGGCTGGGCATGCTCGCCGAGCAGGCCGCGGAAGCCTTCTTCCTGTGGCGCGGCGTGCGCCCGGACACCGCGCCGGTGCTGGCGGAGCTGCGGCGCCAGCTGGCGCTCTGACCCGCCGCGTCATCGTTCATCGCGGGCAAGTCGGATGCCCGATATGGCCGCGCTGCAACCGGCGATCAATCCTCGAAGCGGATCGGACAGTGCTCCGGGCCTTCGAGTTTTCTCAATTCCTCGATCACCGAGGCCCGGGCACGGCGCAGGGTCAGGCTGCGGTTCTGGCGCAGCAGGCGGCGGGCTTCCTGGTGCAGCATGGCCACCCCGGAATAGTCGATGAAGTTGATCTGCCGGGCGTCGATCACCAGGCGCGGGGCGTGGCAGCGCTGCATGCGTACCTGCAGGTAATGGCTGGCGCCAAAAAAGATCGAGCCGCCGACCCGTAAAATGTCTTCGTCGCCTTCGCGGCCATGCTGCACCCGCGGTTGCGAGGTGCGCTTGAGGTAGAAGAACAGCGATGCCAGGACCCCGGCGTAGATCGCCGTCTGCAATTCCAGCAGCAAGGTGGCGATACAGGTCAGGCTCATCACCGCGAATTCGGCGCGGCTGACGCGGAACAGCGCGCGAATGCCGCGATGGTCCACCAGCCCCGAGCAGATCAGCAGGATGCTGCCGGCCATGGCCGGCAGCGGGATATGGGCGATCAGCGCCGCGCCGGCCACCGCGAACAAGGCCACCCACAACGCCGAGAACACCCCCGCCAGGGGTGAACAGGCGCCGGCTTCGTAGCTCAGGCCGGAGCGGGTAAAGGAGCCGGACGACAGGTACCCGGAGAAGAACGCGCCGACGATATTCGACAGGCCCTGGGCGCGGACCTCCTGATTGGCATCGAGCAACTGCTCGGAGCGGGCCGACAGCGAGCGGGCGATCGACAGGCTGGTCACCAGCCCCAGCATGCCCACTGCCACCGCGCTGGGCAGCAGGCGCAGGATCATGTCCAGGTCCAGCGGTAGCGGGCTGAACGGCGGCAGGCGCCCGGTAAAGGCGCTGACCAGCTGCACCTGGCCGAACATCGACGGCCACAGCCATACCAGCAGCGCGCTGAGGACCAGGGTGAGCAGCAGCGAAGGCCAGCGCGGCACCAGCAGTTTCAGGGCCACGCCAACGACCAGGGTGCCCAGGCCGAGGATCAGCGAGGGTTTATCCACAGCGTCGAGATGGGCGAACAGCGCGGCCAGGCTGTTCAGCGCCGTGGCCTCGCTCGGCAGGTCCAGGCCCAGCAGGTTGGGCAGTTGCCCGAGGGCAATCACCACCGCGGCGCCGAGGGTGAAGCCGAGCACCACCGAATGGGACACGAAGTTCACCAGCGCGCCGAAGCGCAGCAGGCCCAGCAGCCACTGGAATACCCCCGCCAGCAGAGTCAGCAGCAGGATCAGGGTGATGTAGTCCTGGGACGCGGGCACCGCCAGGGGGCTGACGCTGGCGTAGAGCACGATGGAAATTGCTGCGGTCGGACCACAGATCAGGTGCCAGGACGATCCCCACAGGCAGGCGATCAATACCGGCACGATGGCGGCATACAGGCCGTATTCCGGCGGCAGGCCGGCGATCAGGGCATAGGCGATGGACTGCGGCAGCGCCAGGATGGCGCCGCTCAGGCCCACCAGCAGGTCGCGCCCGACGCTGGCACGGGTCTGCCGCGGCAGCCAGCCCAGGAAGGGCAAGAGTGAATGGCGATCGGGCCAGGCCATGGGTCCTCGCGGGTGAGCGTGTTCAGGGGCGTCAGGGTAAAGCATTGCCGGAAGGCTTGCCCTATTCCGCCAGGGTTTCCTGTAGGAGCGAAGCTTGCTCGCGATGCGGGCGACACGGTCTTCCAGATGGACCGTGTGCGCAGGTTTTGGGGCTACTGCGTAGCCCATCGCGGGCAAGCCTCGCTCCTACATACGCGCTAGAGCCTGGCTTGCACGGCCGGCAGCGCATCCTTGCCGTCGAGGGTCTTCACCCCGTCCAGCCATTTGCCCAGCACCGCCGGGTTGGCCTTGATCCAGGCCTTGGCGGCGTCGGCGTTGCTGACCTTCTTGTTCGCCACCTCGGCCATGATGCTGTTCTCCATGTCCTGGGTGAAGCTCAGGTTGCTCAGCAGCTTGCCGACGTTCGGGCAGGCCTGGGTGTAGCCCTTGCGGGTCAGGGTGTAGACGCTGCCGGTCGCGCCGAAGTACTGCTCGCCGCCCTTGAGGTAGCGCATTTTCAGTTGCACGTTCATCGGGTGCGGGGTCCAGCCGAGGAAGGTGACGAACTTCTGCCGTTTCACCGCCCGGGAGACTTCCGCCAGCATCGCCTGCTCGCTGGACTCGATCAGCTTCCACTGGCCGAGGTCGAAGTCGTTCTTCTTGATGATCTCCTGCAATGACAGGTTGGCCGGGGCCCCGGAACCGATGCCGTAGAGCTTCTTGTCAAACTTGTCGGCGAAGGTGTTCAGGTCCTTGAAGTCATGCACGCCGGCGTCCCACACATAATCCGGCACCGCCAGGGTGAACTCGGTGCCATCCAGGTTCTTCGCCAGCTGGGTAACCTCGCCCGTGGCCACGAACTTGTCGTAGAAGCCCTGCTGCGCCGGCATCCAGTTGCCGAGGAACACATCCACCTGGCCATCCTTGAGCCCGCCGAAGGTGATCGGCACCGCCAGGGTGTCGACCTTGGCCTTGTAGCCCATGCCGTCCAGCAGGAAGCCGGTGATGGCATTGGTGGCGGCGATGTCGCTCCAGCCCGGATCGGCCATCTTCACAGTCTCGCAGCCCTGTTCGGCCCAGGCCGAGGCGCTGCCTGCTACCAGAAGCGCGGCGACCAGTGTTGTGGATAACTTTTGCATGCTCTTCCCCTTAGGTTTTATTGGTTTTGGCAGGGTTGTGGATAACGAGCCTTGCGCTCCAGATCGTCGAGGTCGATGTGGTTGCGCATGTACTGCTGGCTGGCATCGACCAGCGGCTGGTGGTCCCAGCTCTTGCGCTTGCCGAGGCTCAGCGCGTCGGCGACGAAGCGACGTCGACGCTGGCTGGCGAGTACCTGGTGGTGAATGGCCGGGATGTTCCATTTGGCCCGTGCTTCGCGGAGAAAACCCTCGAAAAGTTGGCGATGCTGCGGCGATTGGCTGAGTTCTTCCTGTTCCTGCGGGTCGTTGGCCAGGTCGAACAGCAGGCACGGGTCGTCTTCGCTGTAGATGAACTTGTAGCGGCCGCGGCGAATCATCATCAGCGGGCCGACGGTGCCTTCGGCCATGTATTCGCCGAAGACCTCGTCGTGTCCGCCCTGCCCTCGCAAGTGCGGCACCAGGGAGCGGCCGTCCAGCGGCAGCCCCGGTTGCAGCTCGCCACCGGCCAGTTCCACCAGGGTCGGCAGCAGGTCGGCGGTGGAGACGGCCTGGGTGACCCGGCCGGCGGCGAATTGCCCTGGCGCGCTGACCAGCAGCGGCACGCGAGCGGCCATGTCGAACCAGTGCATTTTGTACCAGAGGCCGCGCTCGCCGAGCATGTCGCCGTGGTCGCCGGAGAAGATGACGATGGTATCGTCGATCAGCCCGGTTTCCTCCAGGGTTTCCAGGAGTTTGCCGACGTTGCTGTCGATATAGCTGCATGCGCCGAAATAGGCGCGGCGCGCGTCGCGGATTTTATCCACAGGCAGCGGCTTGCCCCACAGGTCGTAAACCTTGAGCAGACGCTGGGAGTGCGGGTCGAGATCGGCCTGGTCCGGGGTCCGGGGCAGCGGAATCTCCTCGTCGCGGTACAGGTCCCAGAAGGCCTTGGGAATGGTGTAGGGGTCGTGGGGATGGGTCATCGACACGGTCAGGCAGAACGGTTGGTCGCCGTCTTCGCGCACATGGTCGAACAGGTACTGGCGGGCCTTGAACAGCACCTCCTCGTCGAAATCCAGCTGGTTGGTGCGCACGCACGGCCCGGCCTGCAGCACCGAGGACATGTTGTGGTACCAGCTCGGGCGCACGTCCGGCTCGTCCCAATTCACCGCCCAGCCGTAGTCGGCCGGGTAGATATCGCAGGTCAAGCGTTCTTCGTAGCCGTGCAACTGGTCCGGACCGCAGAAATGCATCTTGCCCGAGAGCGCGGTGCGATAGCCCAGGCGGCGCAGGTAATGGGCGTAGGTCGGGACGTCGGCGGGAAAGTCGGCGGCGTTGTCATAGGCGCCGATCTTGCTCGGCAACTGGCCGCTGACCAGGGTGAAGCGCGAAGGCGCACACAGTGGGCTGTTGCAGTAGGCGGCGTCGAACACCACGCCCTGGGCGGCGAGGCGGCTCAGGTGCGGCAGCTTGATGGGCGATGGACCGTAGAACGGCAACAGTGGCGCGGCCATCTGATCGGCCATGATGAAAAGAATGTTCTTGCGCTTCATGTCTTCGCGGCATTCCATAGTGAGGAGTTATGGGAAAGTGCTGCGATCGAGCATGTAACTCGCGGTATTTGTGGTAAAGCCCATGTGCGGCAATGACTAGGATAAGTGCAGCTTATGTATGAAGCCCTTGGCGACCTGTCCCTGGATCTGTTTCGCGTCTTCGAGGCGGCGGCGCGCCAGCGCAGCTTTACCGCCGCAGCGGCGGAACTGGGCACCACCCAGCCGGCCATCAGCCAGCAGATCAAACGGCTGGAGGAGCAGCTCGGTACCCGGCTGTTCGACCGCATCTACCGTGGCATCGAACTGACCGAGGCCGGCAGCTTGCTGTTCGAGCAGGTGCAGGCCGGTTTGCAGAGCATCGACAGCGGCCTGAGCGCCATCACCGCCCAGCACCAGCACGAGGTGCTGCAGGTGGCCACCGACTTCGCCTTCGCCGCTTACTGGCTGATGCCGCGGCTGCATCGTTTTCACGCCGCCAACCCACAGGTGGACGTGAGCCTGGTCACCAGCGAGCGCAGCCAGCACATGTTGCGCAGCGATATCGACGTGGCGGTGCTGTTCGGCGATGGCCGTTTCAAGCAGGGCGAAAGCCACTGGCTGTTCAACGAGGAAGTGTTTCCAGTGTGCAGCCCGCTGCTGCTCAAGGAGCGGCCGACGCCCCTGCCCGCCCAGACGCTGCTGGAGTTTCCGTTGCTGCACCTGAAGGGGGAAAGCAGCAGCCACTGGTTCGACTGGAGCGGCGTGTTCCGCGAGCTGGGCATCGCCACCCCGCCGGCGCCGGGGCAACTGCGTTTCGACAACTACACCCTGCTGATCCAGGCGGCGATCGGCGGCCAGGGGGTGGCCATCGGCTGGCGCCATCTGGTGGACGACCTGCTGGCGCAAGGCCTGCTGTGCCGGCCGATCGGCGAAACCGTGATCTCCCGCTACGGCTATTACGTGGTCCTGCCGCAGCGCAAACGGCGTGGGCCGCTGATCCAGCGGTTCTTCGACTGGCTGATGGCCGAACAGGCCGACAGCGCGCAATCCCTGGCCGGGTTGGCGCTGCCTTCGATTGCGGTTTGAGGTTGTCGCGGATTGAGCGAGTGGCTCAACACACGAAGTTCACATGCTCGCTCACATGCAGGTTCAGCCGCAGTTCATCGGCGATGCCGGCGGCCACCCGCGTGAGTCGTTGCACGGGCTCGTCCAGCTTCGATGGGAGGCTGCCGGCGGGTTCGCGGAAATGTTCCAGGGTCAGTCCGGGCACGCTGTGCGGAGCGTTCACCAGGGTCCAGCGCAAGGGACTGCCTTGCAGCGCACCGAGGATCGCTTCGGCGCTGCGGCGTGGCTCGCGACCCTCCATCTCGGGCTGGTCCAGCACCTCGAAATGCCCCACCAGAAACAGGCGCCGGACACCGGCCTCCCCCATGCCGGCAATCAGTGCCTCGACCGCCTGGAGCTGTTCGCGGGATTCGAGCCCCAGGTTTTCCGGCTGTTCCTGGCCCATGGGCAGCCCTGGGGCATCCAGCAGGCAGACCACCACGTCGCCTCCGGCCACGCTTTGCCTGACCCGCGTGGCGTTGAGCAGATCGCCGCATTTGGTCCGCAAGCCGGGCAGTGGCTCAAGGGCCGTCAGGTCGTCGAGGATGGCGATCACCTCATGCTGACGCCGCAGGAACTCCGCCATCAGCGCGCTGCCCAGGCTACTCATGGCACCATAGAGCACCAGCTTTACCACCGGGGTTTCGGCATTTTTCATGGCGCGGCTCGTTTCTTTGCCCTGGTGATATTTTGACCTGTGGGCCGTCGCCGGGTTTCGACTTTGTCGCGAGGTTTTCCATGCAACGCATCAAGGGCTATCACGCCCATGTCTATTTCGACGCCAGCACCATCGACCAGGCGCGGGCGCTGTGCGAGCAGGCGGCGCAACTGTTTCCGGTGCAGATGGGGCGGGTGCATGAGCGCTTGGTCGGCCCGCATCCGGACTGGAGTTGCCAGCTGGCGTTCGAACCGCAGTACCTGGGCCTGGTGCTGCCGTGGCTGGCGCTCAATCGCAACGGGCTGGTGGTGTTCCTGCACCCGGACACCGGCGACGATCTGAAGGATCACACCGATCACGCGGTGTGGATGGGGGCGATCAGGCCGTTGGATCTGTCGATCTTCTGAGCCATCTGTAGGAGCGAGCGGGCGGCGATCCGGCTTGCCGGCGATGGACGATGGCGCGTTATGACAGGTACGCCGTGCCGCTTCATCGCACGCAAGCTGTGCTCCTACGCGATGCCGTGATCAATACAACACGTTATCCAGAATCTCGTAGACGACCCCGCTCCCCACCGCGATCAGCACGATATCGGCGCCCATGCGCCGCCATTCGTAACCCCGGTAGTACGGCAGGTGTGCCAGGGCGCGGTTGTCCAGGCGTTCGCCGTAGTAGCCGCGAGGCAGCGGCTGGCCGCGTACCAGGAGGATGCCGCGGGGCGGCGGCGCGCCACGCACGAAGTAGACGTGGTTGTCGCGAATGGTCTGGCGCACCGGGCCAAAATCCCGGGGCGGACCGCCCCGATAATCGAACTGCGGGCCGCGATGCTCATCGCCACGGTGGTCCCGGCGATAGTCCCCTCCGTCGTCGTAGCGGCCCTGTTGCGGATCACCCCGATCATGGTCGTAGCGCGGGTCCGCTACCGCAGGCAGCAGCGGGCTGGCGCTCAGCATCAGCACACCGAGACCGGCAATCAGGTGTTTGGGCATTTTCATCGGGTCTTCCTCGGAACACGAACAGCAAAAAGGGGCTCGGAACCTGGTTCCGAACCCCTGGGTCTTGCTGTTTAGTCTGTGGCGGCCGAGGCTAATTCCTCTGTATCAGGAACTTTACCCTCAGCTGACACGGGCCTGACGTACCCCTTCGGCGAGGGACGCGCAGAGGCTCAGCACACCGTCCACGGCCTGCTCGGAACTGCTGGCATTGGCGATCTGGTCGATCAGCGCCGAGCCCACCACCACGCCGTCGGCCAGGCGGGCGATGGCCGCGGCCTGTTCCGGGGTACGGATACCGAAACCGATGCTGATCGGCAGGTCGGTGTGGCGCCGCAGGCGGGTCACCGCCTCTTCCACGTGCTCCAGGGTGGCGGAGCCGGCCCCGGTCACGCCCGCCACGGAGACGTAGTAGACGAAGCCCGAGCTGCCATTCAGTACTTTTGGCAGGCGTGCGTCGTCGGTGGTCGGTGTGGTCAGGCGGATGAAGTCGATACCGGCAGCCTGGGACGGGTCGCACAGCTCGGCGTTGTGCTCGGGCGGCATGTCCACCACGATCAGGCCGTCGACCCCGGCTGCCTTGGCTTCGGCGATGAAGCGCGGCACGCCGTAGTGGTGGATCGGGTTGAAGTAACCCATCAGCACCAGCGGCGTCTCGTTGTTGCCGGCGCGGAACTCGCGAACCATCTGCAGGGTTTTCGCCAGGTTCTGCTGCGCCGCCAGGGCGCGGATGTTGGCCAGCTGGATCGCCGGGCCGTCGGCCATCGGGTCGGTGAAGGGCATGCCCAGTTCGATCACGTCGGCGCCGGCGGCCGGCAAGCCCTTGAGGATCGCCAGGGAGGCGTCGTAACCCGGGTCGCCGGCGGTGACGAAGGTCACCAGGGCGGCGCGGTTCTGTTGCTTAAGCTCGGCAAAGCGCGTTTGCAGGCGGCTCATCAGTGTTTCTCCTGCTGGGACTGTTGCATATGGTGCATCACGGTTTGCATGTCTTTGTCGCCGCGGCCCGAGAGGTTGACCACCATCAGGTGATCCTTGGGCAGGTTCGGCGCGCGCTTGAACACTTCGGCCAGGGCGTGGGCGCTTTCCAGGGCCGGGATGATGCCTTCCAGGCGGCAGCACTGGTGGAACGCGGCCAGGGCTTCGTCGTCGGTCACCGAGGTGTACTCGACGCGGCCGATATCGTGCAGCCAGGCGTGTTCGGGGCCGATGCCTGGGTAGTCGAGGCCGGCGGAAATCGAGTGGGCGTCGATGATCTGGCCATCCTCGTCCTGTAGCAGGAAGGTGCGGTTGCCGTGCAGTACGCCCGGCAGGCCGCCGTTCAGGCTGGCCGCGTGCTTGCCGGTCTCGATGCCGTAGCCGGCGGCTTCGACGCCGATGATCTGCACGCTCTTATCGTCGAGGAACGGGTGGAACAGGCCCATGGCGTTGGAACCGCCGCCGATGCACGCCACCAGGCTGTCCGGCAGGCGGCCTTCCTGGGCTTGCAGCTGGTCGCGGGTTTCCTTGCCGATCACCGCCTGGAAGTCGCGGACCATCGCTGGGTAAGGGTGCGGACCGGCCACGGTGCCGATCAGGTAGAAGGTGCTGTCGACGTTGGTCACCCAGTCGCGCAGGGCTTCGTTCATCGCGTCTTTCAGGGTGCCGGTGCCGGCGACCACCGGGATCACCCCACAACTAATACACATTGTGGCACGGGATATGCCCTGTGTTTCATCACATGGTCCATCGCTCGACTTCGCGATGGGCGACCAGAGCTGGCC
>NZ_JBNNVU010000103.1:0-17052 GCF_050280705.1 Pseudomonas sp. NPDC089530
CTCTCGGACATCGAGGCGATCGCCCAGGGCAAGGCGGGTACGCGCATCAGCACGGCCAAGCCAGGTATCACTTATCAATAAGAGAAACTCGGGGGGCCAGGGCTTCGGCGATGGTTTCGCCGGTGACGAACTGCTCGCCCATCAGGCGCATGGCCATGTCGACGCCCTTGCGGATCATCGGCTCGCCGCTCTTGCCGATGATGCGGCTCAGGGACGAAGTCAGGCCGGCTTCGTTGTGGGTGGCGACCAGCTTGCCGGTCAGCAGCAGGCCCCAGGTGGCGGCGTTGACGAACAGCGACGGGCTGTTGCCCAGGTGCGGCTGCCAGTTGCCGGTGCTGATCTTGTCGCGGATCAGTGCGTCACGGGTGCCTTTGTCCGGAATCCGCAGCAGGGCTTCGGCCAGGCACATCAGGGCCACGCCTTCCTGGGACGACAGGGAGAATTCCTGCAGCAGGCCCTGGACGATGCCGGCGCGGCCGCCGGCGCTCTTCTGGTTGCGCAGTTTTTCGGCGATCGAGGCGGCCAGCTTGTTGGCGGCGTCGGCGGTGGCGGCCGGCAGGCGCGCCTGCTCCAGCAGCATCGGCACCACTTCCGGTTCCGGGCGGCGGTAGGCGGCGGTGATGGAGGCGCGCAGCACCGACTGTGGCAGGATGCTTTCGGCGAATTCGAGGAAGCACTGGTGGGCGTGGTCGGTCTGCACTTCGCCGGCGTCGTCGCCGTCGGCGCGGGTCGCACCGCTCAGCTCGGTCAGGGTTGCACCACCCTCGAGTTTTTCCAGGTAATTGAAAATTGCCTGCTTGATCAGCCAGTGCGGTGTGCGATCAATCGAGGTCGCGGCAGCCTTCAGGCGTTCGCGGGTCGGGTCGTCGAGTTTGACCCCAAGGGTGGTGGTAGCCATATTTTTATCCTCATGTTTACCACGGTGGCGTGGCATCAGCTGGCGGCAAGATTAGCCGCGAGCCAAGAGAGGTGCAACCGGGTGCAACCTGTTTTTTATCGGAATAATAAGCAGCTCGTCAGGAATTAATTTCCGGTCAGGCAACAGCGCTTCTGCTTGGTGCTTTTAATTCTGTCGCTACGGTTTTTTGCTCCAAAAAGGAGCAAAAAAGCGGTATTCACCGGAAAAACACACTAGGTGCAACTTATTCTCGCAAAACAGGTTGCACCTTCTTTCGGTTGTTGAATAGCATTCGCGCCCAAGGTGCAACCGGCTTCCGGGCCAGTTCATCGGCTGATGGCTTTCCTGGGGAAACATCAGTCATAAATGCGCGGCGTACCGAGTCGTCTTTCCAGCGTAAGCGTTTGGAGGGCGGGTACCGACCGCCGCTACATAAAAACAAAGCCAGGGCGTAACTCAATGAGTGCAAGCAATCCAACCCTGATCACGTTCGTGATCTACATCGCAGCTATGGTGCTGATCGGCTTCATGGCCTATCGCTCGACCAACAACCTCTCTGACTACATCCTTGGCGGCCGCAGCCTGGGTAGCGTGGTGACCGCGCTTTCCGCCGGTGCTTCCGACATGAGCGGCTGGTTGTTGATGGGGCTGCCGGGCGCGATCTACATGTCCGGTCTGTCGGAAAGCTGGATCGCCATCGGCCTGATCGTCGGTGCCTACCTGAACTGGCTGTTCGTCGCCGGTCGTCTGCGAGTACAAACCGAACACAACGGCGATGCATTGACGCTGCCGGACTACTTCTCCAGCCGTTTCGAGGACAAGAGCGGTCTGCTGCGGATCATCTCCGCCATCGTGATCCTGGTGTTCTTCACCATTTACTGCGCTTCCGGCATCGTCGCCGGTGCCCGTCTGTTCGAGAGCACCTTCGGCATGTCCTACGAGAGCGCCCTGTGGGCCGGTGCCGCGGCGACCATCGCCTACACCTTCGTCGGTGGTTTCCTGGCGGTGAGCTGGACCGACACCGTGCAAGCGACCCTGATGATCTTCGCCCTGCTGCTGACCCCGATCATCGTGCTGCTGGCCACCGGTGGCGTCGATACCACCTTCCTGGCCATCGAGGCGCAGGACCCCAGCAACTTCGACATGCTGAAAAACACCACCTTCATCGGCATCATTTCGCTGATGGGCTGGGGCCTGGGCTACTTCGGCCAGCCGCACATCCTGGCGCGCTTCATGGCTGCAGACTCGGTCAAGTCGATCGCCAACGCCCGCCGCATCTCCATGACCTGGATGATCCTGTGCCTGGGCGGCACCGTGGCCGTGGGCTTCTTCGGCATCGCCTACTTCTCGGCCAACCCGGCCGTGGCCATGCCGGTGAGCGAGAACCACGAGCGAGTGTTCATCGAACTGGCGAAGATCCTGTTCAACCCATGGATCGCCGGCATCCTGCTGTCGGCCATCCTGGCGGCGGTGATGAGCACCCTGAGCTGCCAGCTGCTGGTGTGCTCCAGCGCCCTGACCGAAGACTTCTACAAGACCTTCCTGCGCAAGAACGCTTCCCAGCTGGAGCTGGTGTGGGTCGGTCGCGCCATGGTGCTGCTGGTGGCGCTGATCGCCATTGCCATGGCCGCCAACCCGGAAAACCGCGTACTGGGCCTGGTCAGCTACGCCTGGGCCGGTTTCGGCGCGGCCTTCGGTCCGGTGGTGCTGATCTCGGTGATCTGGAAAGGCATGACCCGCAACGGCGCCCTGGCCGGCATCATCGTCGGTGCCCTGACCGTGGTCCTGTGGAAGCACTTCGCTCTGCTGGGCCTGTACGAAATTATCCCGGGCTTCATTTTCGCCTGCCTGGCCATCGTGCTGGTGAGCAAGATGGGCGCGCCGAGCGCGGGCATGGTCCAGCGTTTCGAAGCGGCCGAGAAAGACTACAAGCTCAACCACTGAGTGCGTAAATCCAGCCCTGGCTCCCCTGGGCACTGAAAAACGGCCCGCTGCGTCACCGCAGCGGGCCGTTTTTTATGCTTGATCATCAGGTTCCGAGTGGCTCGCGGGCTCGGTAGCCGCTACAGGGGCAGGGCCTCGGTCCGCGAAATGTGCAGGCGCTCAATGCAATTCGGCGTCGGGCTGGTTGAGGAAGATCAGCACGCCAAGGATCGCCATGTAGAACTTGAACGCGGCGTCCTGGCCATTCCAGGTCGGCGATTGCCACATCATGAACCACTCGCCGCCCACCACCATGAAACCGAAGAACCAGACGCAGAAACCCAGGCCGAAACCGGCAATGGCCCAGCGCTTGGAGCGGTTGAAGCCGCTGGCGCCATCATGCCGGGCCAGCCACAAGCGCAAGGCGCCATAGGCCAGCAGGGCGCCGGTCAAGGCTTCACCGGCGATAATCAGCCAGTAGCCGACATTCCACAGCAGCGGCAGGGTGACGGCCCGACCGGTAGCGCTGTTGCCCGGAAACACACTGTCCATGCTCAGCACGTGCTGGACGAAGGCAAAGTTGGAGCCGTAGTCGCTGATGTTGTTGTAGGCCACCAGCAGGGCGAAGGCGGCGACGGCCAGGGTCATGGTGATCTTTACGTAGCGCACAATCATGTCGGGTTCCTTTACGGGTGAGAGTAGTCCAGGGGGCTGCTGGGTAGGGCGCGCGTCGTGCCAACGCGGGTGGCAAGGGCCCTGGTGTGGGTTGCCAGGGCCTTGGGATCAGGCCTGTTGCAGCGCCTGGTCGAGGTCTTCGAGCAGGTCTTCGATGGCTTCGATGCCCACCGAGAGACGGATCATCTCCGGCTTGACCCCGGCCTTGGCCTGCTCTTCTTCGTTCATCTGCCGGTGGGTGGTGGAGGCCGGGTGGCAGGCCAGGGACTTGGCGTCGCCAATGTTCACCAGGCGCTTGAAGATCTGTAGTGCGTCATAGAAACGCACGCCAGCGGCATAGCCGCCCTTGAGGCCGAAGGAGAGGATTGCTGACGGCTTGCCCTGCATGTACTTGCGCGCCAGTTCGTGGTGCGGGTGGTCGGGCAGGCCAGCGTAGCTGACCCAGGCCACCAGCGGGTGGGCCTTGAGGAACTGCGCCACCTTGATGGCGTTGTCGGTGTGGCGTTCCATGCGCAGGGCCAGGGTTTCCAGGCCTTGCAGCAAGAGGAAGGCATTCATCGGCGCCAGCGCCGCGCCGGTATTGCGCAGCGGCACGGTGCGCGCCCGGGCGATGAACGCCGCCGGGCCAAACTTCTCGGTGTAGACCACGCCGTGGTAGGCCGGCTCCGGGGTGTTGAGGCTGGCGAACTTCTGTGGGTGGTCGGCCCAGGGGAAATTGCCGCTGTCGACTATCACCCCGCCCAAGGAGTTGCCGTGGCCACCGACGTACTTGGTCACCGAATGCACCACGATATCGGCGCCGAAATGGATCGGTTTGCACAGGATCGGCGTGGCCACGGTGTTGTCCACCATCAGCGGTACGCCGCGTGCATGGGTCACATCGGCCAGTGCGGCGATGTCGACGATATTGCCGGCCGGGTTGCCGATGCTTTCGCAGTACACCAGTTTGGTCTGGTCGTCGATCAGTTCGGCGATGGCTTCGGGGGAATCGTCCCGGGCGAAGCGCACCTCGACCCCGAAGCTGGGCAGCAGGTGGGCGAACAGGGTGTAGGTGCCGCCGTAGAGCTGGGGCGTGGAGACGATGTTGTCGCCGGCCTGGGTCAGGGTCTGGATCGCGTAGTGGATCGCCGCGCTGCCGGCCGCCACCGCCAGCCCGGCGATCCCGCCCTCCAGGGCGGCCATGCGCTGTTCCAGCACATTGTTGGTGGGGTTCATGATGCGGGTGTAGATGTTGCCGGGCACATCGAGGTTGAACAGGTCGGCCCCGTGCTGGGCGTTGTCGAACTCGAAGGCGACGTTCTGGTAGATAGGCACGGCCACGGCCTTGGTGGTTGGGTCCGATTTGAATCCATGGTGCAGCGCAATCGTTGCGTCTTTCATACATTCTCGACTCAGTGGCATTCCATTAATGAGTACAGCCAGGCAGGGTTGTGTGCCCGTGCAGCAGTCAGTGGTCCCGTGTGTCTGAGTCGCCAGCAACCGCTTGTTTACCCGCCACTTGGTCGCGGGCGGGGGCGTCAGTGTCCAATAGGTGCGGCGGATGGACAAGGGGGCCAGGGACAGTGCAGAAAAGCGGCGGCCATCCATGGCCGAAGGGCTGTTTCAGCTCGGCTGGGACCAGCCCTGGGAGCGGTTGACCGCGGTGCTGAAGGTGCTGCGCCAGGCATCTGCCGTGGCCCGGTCGATACGCGGCCGGTAGTCAGTGCGGGTGTTGTCCAGGTCCGGCAGTTCCAGCCCCAGGCCGCGGGCGGCGAGAGCGGCGCAGCCCAGGGCGGTGAGTTCGTCGAAGCGCTGGGTGACGATGGTGCGCTGCAGGATATCGGCGAGGAACTGGGCGAAATACGGGCTGCGGGCCAGCCCGCCGTCAATCGACAGCTGGTCGGTGACGTTGAGGTGATCGTCCATCGCCGTGATCACTTCGGCACTGCGCAGGGCCACGCCTTCCAGCACCGCCTGGCACAGGTCCTGGCGAGTGGTGGCGGCATTCATGCCGATCCATACCGCCCCGGCGCTGCGGTCCCAGTGCGGGCAGGCGAGGCCAGACAGCGCGGGGACGAAGGCCAGGTCGCGGGAAATCGCCGGTGGCAGGTCGAAGCTCGCCAGCTCGGAGAAATCGCTGAACAGCCCCAGCCGCCCGGCCCACTCCACTGCGGCGCTGGCGTCGTACACGCCGCCGTCCATGGCATATACCGGCCGACCGTCGGCCTGCCAGGCTACGGTGGCCAGCAGGCCCTTCTCCGGGGCGCGGATGATCCGCTCGCCGGTGACGGTCAGGGCGAAGGCGCCGGTGCCGAAGGTGATCTTGGCATCCCCCGGTTGCCGGCAGCCGTGGCCGTACAGTGAGGCCTGCTGGTCCACTACCGAGGCACTGATGGGAGTTTGGCCGATGAGCCCGAAGTCGCCGACCGTGGCGCGGATTTGCGGCAGGGCTTGCAACGGCACGCCGAACAGCTTGCACAGTTCTGGGTCCCACTGGCCGCTGGCGAGGTTCATCAGCGAGGTGCGCGAGGCGGTGGTGATATCGGTGGCGTAGACCCCGGTCAGGCGGTCGAGAAAATACGCATCGGTGGTGCCCAGGCGCAGCCGGCCCGTACTCAGGGCGGCTTGTGCCGCCGGCAGGTTTTCCACGATCCAGGCCAGCTTGCTGGCGGAGAAGTAGGCATCCAAGGGCAGCCCGGCCCGCTCCAGGGTCAGGGCTTCGGCGCCACTGGCGCGCAACTCTTCGATACGCGCGGCGCTGCGGTTGTCCTGCCAGACGATCACCGGTGACAGCGGCGCGCCACTGACGGCATCCCAGGCCAGGCAGCTTTCGCCCTGGTTGGCCAGGCCGATGGCGTCGACCCGGCCGGTGGCTTCCAGGCAGCGTTGCAGGTTGGCCAGCAGTTCCAGCGGGTCGTGTTCGACCCAGCCCGGGCGTGGGTGATGCTGCTGATGGCGCAGCGCCAGTTGGATGTCGGCACGGCCTTGCATGTCCACGACCAGTACGCGTGTGCTGGTGGTGCCCTGGTCAAGTGCGGCTATTCGCATGGTCTTTTCTCTTATTGTGGGACGGCCCTAGTCGATGCAAATGTCCAGTTGGTCGAGGTGTTCCGGCAATTGCAGATCCTTGAGGGGGATCAGCAGGCGCCGCTCCGGAAGGGCTGATACCGGCCGGCTCCAGAGCTCCAGGCCCTGAGCGCGAACCCGCAAGGTGCCGCTGACCGCCTGACTGACCCGCAGCTGGATGTGCTGCAGGCCCGCCAGCTCGCCGCGCACCAGCCGGCCCGGTACGCCAAGCTTGATCGGGGCTGAGTATTTCAGGGTCAGCGCGTCATGGGGCGCGGGTAGCTGGCCGCACAGGGCCAGGGCCATCAGGCTGCCGATGCGCCGCCCTTCACGGTACGACCAGCCGGCCGTCTCGATCGGCCTCAGCAGGTTGCCGGCGGCGAAGTAGGCTGGGTCCGAACAGCGCCCGTACTGGTCGATCTTCGGCCCGCCGCTACCGCTGTCCAGTTGCAGGTGGCTCAGGCGTACCAGGCTCGACTCCGGGGTGAACTGGCCGGTGAGCAGCACACCGTCGCACGGGATATCGAGAACCTGGCCGTCGGCCAGGCGGACCTTGGCCGATTCCACCCGGCCAGTGCCATTGATCGCCAGCAGCTCGGCGCCAAAGTGCATGGGGATGCCCAGCAACCTTGGAAACACTGACAGCGGCCAGCGGGAGGTGGCCCGGTTATTGGCTTCCAACACCGCCACCGGGCGGATACCGGCGCGCCGACAGCTGAGCACGGCGGACAGGCTGACCAGCTCGGTACCTATGATCAGTGGCCGCTCGAAAGGCTTGAGGTGCTGCACATAGAGGAAGTTCTGCAGGGCCCCGGTGTTGATCACCCCCACCGGGCGATCGCCGGACAGCAGGCGCGCCGAGCGCGGCGTTTCCCGGGCGCCGGTGGCGATCAGGACCTTCTGTGCCTGGACCAGCCGCGACCCGTCGGGGCTGGCCAGGCGCAACAGGCCGCCGGGCTCCATGCTGACCACCGTGTGGCGCAGCAGCAGTATCACGCCGGCTTGCAGCGCGGCCTCGACATTGCGCCGGGCGTAGGCCGGGCCACTTAGAATGCGCTGGTATTCGCCCATGCCGAAGGGCGGGTGGGCACAGTGTCGGGGAATGCCGCCGGCCTCCCTTTCACGCTCAATGACAAGCACCGGGCCGATGCCCTGGCGCCGCAGTTCAATGGCTGCCGCGAGGCCCGCCGGGCCGCTGCCGATAATGGCTACTTCGGCCTGAAGAAGTTCACTGCTGTGCATGGCAACGACCTGTGGCAAGTGGGACGGCCAGTTGGCTGGCGCTGAGCTCGGCAACTTGGGCCGAGCAATAGAAGCCCTGGCAGCGGCCCATGCAGGCGCGAGTGCGACGCTTGAGCCCGCCCAGATCGCCAGGGGGCAGGGGACTGTGCAGGGCGCTCTCGATTTCGCGGCGGGTCACCAGCTCGCAATGGCAGACGATTTCACCGTAGCCGGAGCGTTGCCAGTCACGAGGCAAGTGCTCTGCCAGGTTGGGCATCTGCGGCCAGACCGGTTCGCGCACCGGATGATGCTGGCGGCGTTGGCTGTACAGCTCGTAGACGTGCCGGGCAATGCCCAGGGCGGCGGTGAGCCCGGTGGAGCGGATGCCGCCCACGGTGATCCAGTGTCGGGAATGGTCGGCCTGGATGCGGTATTCCTTCTTTTCGCTGGCGGGACGCAACCCGGCGTAGGTGGCGGTCACCGGCATCCCGGCGAGGGCGGGAATCCGCTCCACGGCAGCATCGACCAGGCTTTGCAGGGTCGGGCCGTCGAGCCCGGCGTGGATCCGGTCCTCCTGCTCTTCGGCGGTGGGCCCCACCAGCAGGTTGCCGTACACCGTGCGGGTCAGGACTATGCCCTTGGTGCGCTCGTTGGGCACCGGCAGGACGATGCGCTCCAGCAGCCTGGCCGCGGCCTTGTCGAAGACCACGAATTGGCCCTTGCGCGGCATGATGCGAAATTCGCTGCGGCCCAGCAGGTTGTGTTCCAGGGTGTCGCCAAACAGCCCGGCGCAGTTGATCACCTGGGCACTGCGCAAGGTGCCCTGGCTGGTGTGCAGGGTCCAGGTCGTACCATCGAACTGGCCTTGCTGCACCTCGCACTGCAACTGCACCCGGGCCCCGTGGGCCATGGCCTGTTGCAGGTAGCCCAGGGGCGCGGACCAGGGGTCGATCAGGTGTTCGTCGGGCACCAGCACCGCGCTCACGGCGTGATTGGCCAGGTGCGGTTCCAGGGCGAGGATCTCGCTGCGTTCCAGCAGGCGCACGTTGCTTACCCCGTTGTCCTGGGCCTGGGCGAGAATCCCCGGCAGCCGGGCCTGGTCCTCGGCGTTCCAGGCCACCACCAGTGCGCCGCACTTGAGCAGCGGCAGGTTCATCGCCGAGTGGATTTCCAGGTATTCCTGGTAGCCGGCCTGCATGCACTGCAGTTCCAGGCTGCCACTAGGGGCATCGAAGCCGGTGTGCAGGATGGCGCTGTTGGCCTTGCTGGCGCCGGAAAGAATGTCGCTGCCCTTTTCCAGCAGCACCACCCGGGCGCCTTCCAGGGCGAAGCGTCGGGCCATGGCGCAACCGACGACCCCGCCACCGACGATGGCCACATCGAAAGTCACATTGTTCGGATAAAGTTCGGTCATATAAGTGCCTGTTTCCTGCGGTAACACCCAAAGATCTGTGCAGGAATCAAAGCATAATGCGGGCCATGATTGTTGTTTTTATTTTTTATTCGGTCATATATCGGTCATATGCCTGTGGTTTTTTAGCGTGTGAAGGCGGCCAGTAGCAATAGCCCCGGGTTCAGGGCTGCGGCACCAGGTGCACTTCCACTCCGGCTTTTTCCAGGGCCGCCAGCAGCCCGGGGCCAGGCTGGCGATCGATCACCAGCCGGTCGATGCGCTCCAGCGGGAACACTTTGAACAGGCCGCGTCGTTCCAGCTTCGAAGAGTCGGCGATCACGGTCAATTGGCGGGCCTGGGCAATCATGGCGCGGGCAACTTCGGCTTCTTCGATGGAGAAGTCCATGGCGCCGTCTTCATTCAGTGCACCGATGGTGATCACCGCATGCTCGGCGTTGAAGCGGGTGATCTGCTCCAGGGCCAGGGTGCCGACGTTCTGGGTCGAGTCAGGGCGATATTCGCCACCGATCATGAACACCCGGTTGCCCGACTCGCCAATGCAGCCGGCGATCGGCAGGGAGTTGGTGATCACCGTCAGGCGCGTGTGCTGCGCCAGTTCCCGAGCGAAGAACAGGGTGGT
Source organism: Pseudomonas sp. NPDC089530 (assembly GCF_050280705.1). NCBI lineage: Bacteria > Pseudomonadati > Pseudomonadota > Gammaproteobacteria > Pseudomonadales > Pseudomonadaceae > Pseudomonas > Pseudomonas sp. NPDC089530. Next base: position 9,796 of record NZ_JBNNVU010000103.1, read on the forward strand.
GGTACCGGTATCGATGAAGATGCTGTCGCCCGCGCAGAATAGGCCGGCGGCGTAGCGGCCGATGGCGCGCTTCTCCTGGGCGTGTTCGTTCATGCGGGTCTGGAAGGTGTTTTCGTGCTCGCCGGTGGGGGGCAGGGCCGCGCCGCCGTGGAACTTGGTGATCAGGCCGCTTTCCGCCAGATCGCTGAGGTCGCGGCGGATGGTTTCCTGGGAGGTGGCGGTGATGCGCGCCAGCTCTTCCACGGAGATCCGCTCCCGCTGCCGCAGGAGTTCGAGAATGTGCTGTCGTCGTTCGTTGGGGCGCATGGTGTTTTCCGTTAGTGGTACTTCGCCACACAAATGGGCATTTTTTGTTACTTACGCACACTCCTGACTCATAAATATGCGTATTCGGTCAAGTACGATGGAAAAGTTAAGCATTTACTTGCACGTTTCACAATGGCCATCAGTCATGAGGTTTAGACAGGGCTACCGGCTCGCCAAGTCAATGCCGCAGTGTTTTATTGACCGATATCTGATTGTTTTTATGTAAAAACCACAACTAATACACATTGTGGCACGGGATATGCCCTGTGTTTCATCACATGGTCCATCGCTCGACTTCGCGATGGGCGACCAGAGCTGGCCTCGACAAGAACCTCCCCAGCGGGGGAAACCTATAAATGACGCTCAGAGAGATGAACCCACATGGCTGAATTTGGAAACTACGTCATTTACCTGATCATGCTCGGCGCCGTGATCGGCGCCTTGTCATCCATCATCAAGCCCGAAAGTGGCCTGGGTAAGGAGTTCGTCAACGGTATCCATTCCATCGGCCCGGTGTTCCTGGCCCAAGCCGGGATCATGGTGGCGATTCCCTACCTGTCCCAAGGCATTTCCCACGCCCTGGGGCCGTTTTTCAACGCCCTGGGCTCGGATGTCTCGATTGCCGCGCTGTCGATCATCGCCGTGGACATGGGCGGCTATCAGTTGGCCAATGCCCTGACCGCCAACCGCGACCTGTGGATCACCGCGATGCTGGTGGGCTACACCTCGGGGGCGACCATCGTCTACCTGATCCCGGTGGGCCTGACCATGCTCGAGCGCAAGGACCACAAGTACCTGGCCCTGGGCGCCATGGCCGGGCTGATCAGCATTCCGTTCGCGGTGTTGATGTCGTTGCTGATCATCACCGCCACCCACTTGCCGGTGCGGGACATCGTCTCCACCAACTCCGAGGCGCTGTACTACCTGTCCCTGGGCTTCGTCGACATGCTCAAGCTGCTGGCGCCGCTGTTCGTGTTCTGCTTCCTGCTGGCGGCGGGGCTGCGCTACCGGCCGCAGATGATGGTCAGGGGCTTCCTGGTGTTCGGCAAAATCATGGACGCGGCGATCAAGCTGATCCTGGCCCTGAGCATCGTCGAGCACTTCACCAAGTTCTTCAGCATCAATTTCGGCGGCTGGGGTTTCGACCCGATGTTCGCCGACGAAAAGGAGCTGTTCCGGGCCATAGAGATCGCCGGCTACATCGGCATCATGCTCGCCGGTACCTTCCCTATCTGCTACCTGTTCCAGCGCTACTGCAAGAAGCCCATGGAACTGCTGGGGCGCCAGTTGAACCTGTCCAGCACCGGCGCCGCGGGCTTTGTCATGGTGTTCGCCAACATCATCGCCACCTACCACCTGTTCAAGCACATGACTGCCCGCGACAAGGTGCTGTGCGTGGCCCTGGGGGTCTGCGCCCAGGCGCTGATCGGTGACCACCTGGCATTCACCGCGAACTTCCAGCCGAGCCTGATCCTGCCGATTCTGATCGGCAAATTGTTCGGCGGCCTGCTGGCGGTGGCGATCGCCATCCGCATCTCGGTGCCGGCCGCCCAGCGTTATGAGCAGCAAGAGCAGGAACAGGCCGCGGCCTTTGCCCTGCAACCCGCGCGGGCCTGAACGGCCCGCTTCACCTATCCATGAAACCGAGGTAACGATGCGCAAGATTTTCCTGGCCTGCCCCTACAGCCACTCCGAGCCGGCCGTCATCAACGAGCGTTTTCTCCAGTGCAACCGGGTAGCGGCGCAGATACTGGAAGCCGGGCATGCGGTGTTCAGCCAGGTGAGCATGTCCCATCCGATCAACCTGTGTCTGGCGGGCAAGGACAACGCCGCCATCGGCAAGCTCTGGGCACCGGTGGATGCGCTGTACATGGCGATGATGGAGGAACTGATCGTGCTCGACCTGCCGGGCTGGAAGGACAGCGGCGGGATCAAGCGCGAGATCGAGGTGTTCGAATCTTCCGGGCGGCGGGTCAGCCTGTGGTCCGAAGTCAGTCGCGAGTTCAGCTGAAACCTCGGCCGTACCCGTCGTCGCTTGCGCCGGGTACGGCCCCGCTCTGAACTGACGACAGCCTGCGCACAAGGTAAACTTGCCCCCCTGCGCAGGAGCAACCATGAACTATCGTCACGCCTTCCACGCCGGCAACCACGCCGACGTCTTCAAACACCTGACCTTGACCCGCCTCATCGCTCTGATGTCGCGCAAGGAGCAGCCGTTCGCCTACCTCGACAGTCATGCCGGCATCGGCCTGTACGACCTCCAGGGCGACCAGGCCAACCGCACCGGCGAATACCTGGAAGGCATCGCGCGCCTGTGGGGCGAGCAGGACCTGCCGGCGCTGACCGCCGACTACATGGCGGTGCTGCACAAGATGAACCCCGATGGCGAGCTGCGTTATTACCCCGGTTCCCCCGAGCTGGCGCGGCGCCTGACCCGGTCCCAGGATCGGGTGCTGCTCAACGAGAAGCACCCGGAAGACGGGCTGCTGCTCAAGGACAACATGAAGGGCGATCGCCGGGTGGCGGTCCACCTGGGCGAGGGCTGGCACGTGGCGCGGGCGCTGTTGCCGGTGGCCGAGAAGCGTGCGGTGATGCTGATCGACCCGCCGTTCGAGCAACTCGACGAGATGCAGCGTTGCGCCGCCTCGCTGAAAGAGGCCATCGGCCGCATGCGCCAGACCGTGGCGGCCATCTGGTATCCGGTCAAGGATCAGCGGGCGCTGCGTCGCTTCTATCAGGACCTGGCCGGCACCGGCGCGCCGAAGCTGCTGCGGGTGGAATTGCTGGTGCATCCACTGGATACGCCGAACAGCCTGAACGGCTCGGGCCTGGCGATTGCCAACCCGCCTTGGGGGCTGGAAGAGGAGTTGCGTGAGCTGCTGCCGTGGCTGGCGGAGAAACTGGGGCAGACCCAGGGCGGCTGGAAGATGGATTGGCTGATCGCCGAATAAGTGTGTAGCCGCTGCCGAGGCATGAGGCGGCGATGGGCTGCGAAGCGGCCCCCGAGGGCGCGCATCGCAGCATCGTTACCGGTCAGATCGGGCAGGTCACGCCAGTGCCGCCGATCCCGCAATAGCCTCCCGGGTTCTTCGCCAGGTACTGCTGGTGGTACGCCTCGGCGAAATACACGGTCGGCGCCTGTTCGATTTCAGTGCTGATTTCACCCAGGCCAGCCTTCGACAACTCAGCCTGATAGGTCGCTTTGCTTTTCAGTGCTGCGTCCAGTTGCTCCGGGGTGGTGGCGTAGATCACCGAGCGGTACTGGGTGCCGATGTCGTTACCCTGACGCATGCCCTGGGTCGGGTTGTGCAGTTCCCAGAACATCGCCAGCAGTTCTTCGTAGCTGACCCTGGCCTTGTCATACACCACCAGCACCACTTCAGCGTGGCCGGTCATGCCCGAACAGACCTCTTCATACGTCGGGTTCGGCGTGAAGCCGCCGGCGTAACCGACCACGGTGCTGACCACGCCCTCACGCTGCCAGAAGCGACGTTCGGCGCCCCAGAAGCAGCCCAGGCCGAAGATCGCAAAGTCGACGTCCTGGAAAAACGGGCCGAGCAGTGGGGTTTCTTCGAAGACAAAGTGCTTTTCAGGCAGGGCCATCGGGGTTTCGCGGCCAGGCAGAGCTTGTTCTTTGGTAGGTAGCACGTTCTTGTTCACCAGAATTTCCGAGCGCAGAACCATGATCAGTCCTCTCAGTCAGGTTGGGGTGGAGTAATTGACTCCCAGTTTGCCCGAGTGTTACAGCGCTGTCAGGCGCTAGGGCCGCGCGGATAACGTTTGAGCTTGTCGATCAGCTGCGAGCCGGGGATCGGTCGGTCGAACAGATAGCCCTGGCCGACATCGCAGCGGTGCCGACGCAGGAAGGACAGCTGCTCCGCGGTCTCGATGCCCTCGGCGACCACCTGGATCTTCAGGTTGTGGGCCATGGCGATCACCGCCGAGGTGATTTCCATGTCGTCCTGGTTGGCGGGGATCTCGTGGATGAAGCTGCGATCGATCTTGATGATGTCGATCGGGAATTTCTTCAGGTAGCTCAGCGACGAATAACCGGTGCCGAAGTCGTCCATGGCCAGGGTCAGGCCGAGCTTTTTCAACTGGTCGAGTTGCTGGTGGGTGTCTTCGGTGGCTTCCAGCAGCAGACCTTCGGTCAGCTCCAGCTCCAGCAGCGAGGCGGGCAGTTGTTCTTCCTTGAGGATGCCGGCGATGGAGGCCACCAGGTCCGGGTCGGAGAACTGCTTGGGCGACAGGTTGATCGCCACCTGCAGGTTGCCCAGGCCGGCGGCGATCAGTTGCTTGCCCATGCGGCAGGCCTGGCGTGCGATCCATTTGCCGATCGGAATGATCAGGCCGGTCTCTTCGGCGACGCTGATGAACTGGTCCGGGCGGATCATGCCCTTTTCCGGGTGGTCCCAGCGCAGCAGGGCTTCCAGGCCCAGCAGGCGCCCGCTGCGCAGGCACAGCTTGGGCTGGTAGAACACTTCCAGCTCGTTCTGGGTCAGGGCGCGGCGCAGGTTGTTTTCCACGAACAGCTTGTAGCTGGCTTCGGCGTTCAGGGCCTCGGTAAACACCTGGACCTGATGTTTGCCGTTGGCTTTGGCCTTGTGCAGCGCCAGGCCGGCGTTGCGCATCAGGGTCTGCGGGTCGCGACCGTGCAGCGGTGCGCAGGCCAGGCCCACCGAACCGGTGACGCTGATGAGCTGGTTGTCGACGAACATCGGTTTGTCGAGGGTCATCAGCAGCTGGCTGGCGATCTGTTGGCCGGCTTCCAGGTCGGTGTCGTCCAGCAGCACGGCGAACTCGTTACTGGCGAAGCGCGCCAGGCTGCCGCTCGGGCTCAGGCTGTTGCGCAGGCGCCGGGCCAGGCTGATCAGCAGCTTGTCGCCGGTCTGGTGGCCGAGGCTGTCGTTGATCCGCTTGAAGTTGTCGATGTCCACCAGCAGCAGGCTGATGGGGCTGTCGCTGTCGCGGGCGAAGCGTTCGTCGAGGTTGCGGATGAAGGCCGGACGGTTGCCCAGGTTGGTCAGGTTGTCGGTGTAGGCCAGGCGCTCGATGCGCTGCTGGGCGAGCTTGGTCTGGGTGATGTCTTCGTAGATGCCGATGTAGTGGGTCAGTTCGCGGTTGTCGCCGTAGACCTTGGAGATCGACAACTGGCCCCAGTAGGGCTCCAGGTTCTTGCGCCGGCTCTTGAACTCGCCCTGCCAGCTGTTGCTTTTGGCCAGGCTGGAAGGGGCGTCGAACAGCAGTTCGCTGAGGTTCTCCAGGGCCGGCAGCTCCGCCAGGCGATGGCCGTGGACTTCCTCGGTGCTGTATTGGGTGATCGCGGTGAAGCTGGGGTTGACGTACTCCACCACGCCGTCGCAGTTGACCAGCAGAAAGGCGTTGGCGCTTTGCTCGACCGCCCGCTGGAACAGGTGCAGGGCGCTGGTGGCGGTGCGCCGGTTGTGGTTGTTGATGACCTGGGCGAACTGGTCCGCCAGCTCGCCGGCGAAGGCGATTTCATCGGATTGCCAGGCGCGGGTGGTGCCCACCTGTTCCAGGCACAGCACGCCGACCACCTGGCCATCGATACGGACGCTCGCGTCGAGCATGGCGTTGATATTGCGCGGACGCAGGCTTTCGGCCATTTCCCGGGTGCGTGGATCGCGCATGGCGTTGTGCGCGTCGATGGCCCGGCTGGTGTGCAGGGCTTCGAGGTAGTCGGGGAAGTCGCTGGCGTCGATCGCCTGCGGCAGGATGTATTGTTGCAGGTCGCGATGATAGGCGCAGATGGGCACCAGCGACTGGCCTTCCAGGTTCCAGATGCTGGCGCAGTCGATCTCGTAGATGTCGCAGGCGCTGCGGGTGATCAGCTCGGCGGCTTCCAGCAGGGAGTTGTTGGTGCTGTAGCGCTGGCGGGCCAGGAGCAGGATCAGGTCCTGCTGGGCGCGCACCCGTTCCAGGTGCTGGAGTTGTTCCTGCTGGGCGCGCTGGTTGAGTTCCAGGGCGATCTGCAGGCGGCTGTTCTGGGTTTCCAGGTCGAGGGCGGGGAACGGCTGGTCGTGTTCGAACAGGTCGTCGACCACCAGGAAGTAGCCGCGCAGCAGGTGTCGATTGTGCTGTTTGTAGGCTTCGCCGAGCTCCAGCAGGCTGAGTGGGCCCTTGGCGGTATGCAGGGTGTAGCGGATCAGGTAATGCGGGCTGTGGGTCAGTTGCTGCTGGATCGCGTCGTGCAACTGATAGCGGGCTTCCGGTTCCATCAGGCTGGCATAGGGCGAGCCGACCAGGGCGCAAAGCTCGACGGCGGGCAGGCCGAACTGGCGTTCACAGTTGGGGTCGAGAAACAGCAGGGCCCAGCTCGCTTCATTCAGCCGTTCGAAACGCAGCATGCCGAGCCGCGAGGGCACAGGCAACTGCGTCACTACCTCGGCCACCATACGGCTGGCGGCATCGGGTTGGCTTTTCATGGAGAAACTCGCTTGGTAAATGCTGATCGCGCCGGGCTCGCGCCCTCTTTACTGTTGCCTGCGGCAAGGTTGCATCATGCGGCACTGACTGACAAGTGAGATGAAGGCTAAGTGCTATAAGAATCTATCGGCAGCGCGGCAGATTTCTGAAAACTTATCTTTGCGGGTGTTTTGCCGGGCTTTGGAGGCGGGTTACCGTGATTTCTCGGCAAAAAAAGCCCCGCCAAATCGGCGGGGTTGAGGTACGAGCGTGGCGCTCGAAAAGGTGCCAGCGGCCGGTTCCCCCATGACAGGGGAACCGGCCGGGTCTTACAGCAGGATGGTGCGGATATCCGCCAGCAGATCGCTCAGACGCTTGGTGAAGCGTGCAGCAGCGGCGCCGTTGATCACGCGGTGATCGTAGGACAGCGCCCGAGGCCCAGCAGCTGGCGACCTTTATCGGCTGGCTGATGCACCGCACCTGGGGCGGGATAATCGCCGGCGCGCTGTTCGTGTTGCCGTCGCT
>NZ_JBNNVU010000104.1:0-17025 GCF_050280705.1 Pseudomonas sp. NPDC089530
CCCTTGACCGCTTTCATCGAAACGGTGGCGATCACTTCGGCGCAGATGGCGATGGCCAGGTACCGGTCATGTCCTGGATCACCATGAACGAACCGCGGTTGAGCATGATGCGACCGGCAACCTTGACCGGGATTGCAGCCTCGGCCAGCTCTTCCTTGGTCTTGTCCGCGTACTGTTTCTGCAGGTCATCGCAGTAGTTGTCGCGGCGGAAGTCGTTGGGGAAGGCATTGCCCTTGGCGCGCTCGGCAGCAAGCTTTTCCTTGCGCAGGGCGATCAGGGTGTTTTCTTCCTGTTGCAGGGCCTGGTCGAGTTGTAGGTCGCTCATGTCTTTAAAATTTCCATCACAGGTTCGTTGCCCCTCGCCTGTGGCAAGGGATCGCGGGCCGTCTCGCTCCTACAGAAGCGCGCCGTACCCGCGGCATGGGTGTCGCGGCTTACAGCCCCGATTTCAGGCTGGCCACCAGGTATTCGTCGATATCGCCGTCGAGCACCTTGTCGCAGTCGCTGCGTTCGATGTTGGTGCGCAGATCCTTGATCCGCGAAGCATCGAGCACATAGGAGCGGATCTGGTGACCCCAGCCGATGTCCGACTTGCTGTCTTCCAGGGCCTGGGAGGCAGCGTTGCGCTTCTGCATTTCCAGCTCGTACAACTTGGCCCGCAGCATCTTCATGGCGGTGTCCTTGTTGGCGTGCTGGGAACGTTCGTTCTGGCAGCTGACCACGGTGTTGGTCGGTACGTGGGTGATACGCACGGCCGAGTCGGTGGTGTTTACGTGCTGGCCACCGGCACCGGAGGAGCGGTAGGTGTCGATCCGCAGGTCCGCCGGGTTGATCTCGATTTCCACCTTGTCGTCGATTTCCGGGGACACGAACACCGCAGAAAACGAAGTGTGGCGACGGTTGCCGGAGTCGAACGGGCTCTTGCGCACCAGGCGGTGCACGCCGATCTCGGTACGCAGCCAGCCAAAGACGTACTCGCCCTTGATATGCACGGTCGCGCCCTTGATCCCGGCGACTTCGCCGGCGGACAGCTCCATGATGGTCGCATCGAAACCGCGCTTGTCGGCCCAGCGCAGGTACATGCGCAACAGGATGTTGGCCCAGTCCTGGGCTTCGGTGCCGCCGGAGCCGGCCTGGATGTCCAGGTAGGCGTTGTTCATGTCCATCTCGCCGCTGAACATGCGACGGAATTCCAGCTTGGCCAGGGATTCCTCGAGACGGGCCAGTTCGGCGACCACATCGCCTACCGCGCCTTCGTCGTTCTCTTCGACGGCCATGTCCAGCAGGTCGCGGCAATCGGCCAGGCCACCGGACAGCTCGTCCAGGGTCTCGACGATCTGCGCCAGCGTAGAACGCTCGCGGCCCAGTTCCTGGGCGTATTCGGGTTTGTTCCAGACGTTCGGATCTTCAAGCTCGCGATTGACTTCAATCAGACGCTCATGCTTTTGATCGTAGTCAAAGATACCCCCGAATAGTTTCGGAGCGCTCGGACAGGTCCTTGATAGTGTTAAGGATCGGGTTGATTTCCATGGCAGGCAGCACTCGTTGGCGAACTTTTGAAAGCCGGCGAGTATAACGTAATCACGCTGTCACGGCAGCCCGCCTGGCGGCTTTAGGCCTCCGTGGCGTCGGTTTTTTTCACTCTATCCCTACCTGATTGCGACCATTGTCCTTGGCCAGATACAGGCCCTTGTCGGCCGCCGAGATCAATTGCCGGTAACTGGTACTCGGCTGCGGAGTCATGGTCGACAGGCCGATGCTGATGGTCAGGCTGGCCCCTTCGGTCGGCGCGATATGGGGAATCTTCAGGGCGGCGACGGTCTGGCGCAGTTTCTCGGCCACCAGCCGCGCCCCGCCGGGCGAGGTGTTCGGCAGCACCAGGGCGAATTCCTCGCCGCCATAACGCGCCGGCAGATCCGACGGTCGGCTGCTGGCCTCGCGAATCGCCTCCGCCACCTTGCGCAAGGCTTCGTCGCCTTCCAGGTGGCCGAAGGTGTCGTTGTAGGACTTGAAGTAGTCGACATCGATCATCAGCAGCGACAGCTGGGTCTGGTCGCGCATGGCCCGACGCCACTCCAGCTCCAGGTACTCGTCGAAATGCCGGCGGTTGGAGAGCCCGGTCAGGCCGTCGGAGTTCATCAGGCGCTGCAGCACCAGGTTGGTGTCGAGCAGCTGCTGCTGGCTGACCCGCAACGCGCGATAGGCCGCGTCGCGCTGCAACAGGGTCATGTAGGAGCGCGAGTGGTAGCGAATGCGCGCCACCAGCTCGATGTTGTCCGGCAGCTTGACCAGGTAATCGTTGGCCCCGGCAGCGAAGGCCGCGCTCTTGATCAGCGGGTCTTCCTTGGTCGAAAGCACGATGATCGGAATATTCTGGGTCGCCGGGTGGTTGCGGTACTCGCGCACCAGCGTCAAGCCGTCCAGCCCCGGCATCACCAGGTCCTGCAGGATCACCGTGGGCTTGATGCGGATCGCCTGGGCAATGGCCTGGTGGGGGTCGGCACAAAAGTGGAAGTCGATGTTTTCTTCATTCGCCAACCCACGCCGCACAGCCTCACCGATCATGGCCTGGTCGTCGACCAGCAGCACCATCGCAGCATTTTCATCGGTCTTGAAATCGTCGAGCTGTAAATCATTCATGGGTTGTCACCTGAGTTGCTACCTGGCCAGGACAGCTGCGTTTGTCGGTCATTTGGCAAATATCTCCAGCAATCGTGGAGCGATCTTGTCCAGTGGGCGAATCTCTGTGGCGGCGTCGATGGCAGCGGCCGCCTTGGGCATGCCATACACCGCACTACTATTCTGGTCCTGGGCGATGGTCAGATACCCCTGGTCGCGCATCAGTTTCAGGCCCTGGGCGCCGTCGCGGCCCATGCCGGTCAGCAGTACGCCGACCGCGTCGCCATTCCAGTAACTGGCGACGCTTTCAAAAAACACATCGATCGATGGCCGATAGATCTCGTTCACCGGTTCGGCGGTGTAGGCCAGGGTGCCGTTCTTCAACAACCGGATATGGTGGTTGGTCCCGGCCAGCAGCACCGTCCCGCTCTCTGGCGGCTCGCCTTCGCGGGCCAGGCGCACCTTGAGCCCGGAGGAGGTGCTGAGCCACTCGGCCATGCCTGCGGCGAACACCTGGTCGACATGCTGCACCAGCACGATGGCGGCCGGGAAATTGCCCGGCAACCCCTTGAGCAGCACCTCCAGCGCCGCCGGGCCACCGGCGGACGAACCGATCGCCACCAGTCCCTGGCGTTGCGCCATGGCCCGCGGAGACGCCGGTGCCGAACGCAAGCGGCTATTGCGTTGCTGGCCGATCAGCCAGCCGATATTGAGGATCTTGCGCAACAAGGGGGCTGCTGCTTCCTGTGCATTGCCGGCCCCCAGGGCCGGCGTATCGACCACGTCCAGTGCGCCATGGCCCATGGCTTCGAAAACCCGATGCACGTTCTGCTGGCGGTCCACCGTGACAATCACGATCGCGCAGGGCGTTTCGGCCATGATCCGGCGGGTCGCCTCGACGCCGTCCATCACCGGCATGATCAGGTCCATCAGGATCAGGTCGGGCGTCAGCCGCGCGCAGTATTCGACCGCCTCGGCGCCGTTGGTCGCGACCCACACCACTTCGTGGCTGGGCTCGAAGGCCAGGGCCCGGCGCAGGGCCTCCACCGCCATGGGCATGTCATTGACGATCGCGATCTTCATGCCCGCGCTCCTCCAATCAGTTCCACCACCGCATCCAGCAGGGCGTCGTCATGGAAACTGGCTTTGGCTAGATAATAGTCGGCTCCGGCATCCAGTCCACGGCGCCGGTCCTCTTCGCGATCCTTGTAGGAAACCACCATCACCGGCAGCGACTGCAGGCGATTGTCACGGCGCAGGAGTGTGACCAATTCAATCCCATCCATTCGGGGCATATCGATGTCAGTGATCAGCAGGTCGAAGTCTTCCGACCGCAGGGCGTTCCAGCCATCCATGCCGTCGACGGCGACCGCTACGTCGTAACCACGGTTAAGCAGCAGCTTGCGTTGCAGTTCCCGCACGGTAAGCGAGTCGTCGACCACCAGGATGCGCTTGCGCGCTGTCTCGGCCTGATGCCGGTTGTGGCGCGCGATACGCTCCAGGCGGCCGGTATTGAGCAACTTGTCCACCGAACGCAGCATGTCTTCGACATCGACGATCAACACTACCGAGCCGTCGTCGAGCAAGGCCCCGGCGGAAATGTCCTGGACCTTGCCCAGGCGCTCGTCCAGCGGCAGCACCACCAGGGTCCGTTCGCCAATGAAGCGCTCGACCGCCACGCCATAGACCGCATCGCGCTCGCGGATCACCACGACCTTGAGCGTGGATTCGTTGCTCTGCCCCGCCGGGCGGTGCAACAACTGGCTGGCTGCGACCAGCCCGACATGGCGACCTTCGTGCCAGAAATGCTGGCGTCCTTCGAGCTGGACAATGTCGTCGGGCTCCAGGTCGCACATGCGTTCGATATGCGCCAGCGGAAAGGCATAAGCCTCTTCGCCCACCTCCACCACCAGGCTGCGCACCACCGACAGGGTCAGCGGCACTTCGAGGTGGAAGCAACTGCCCTGCCCCGCCACCTGCTCCAGCCGCACCGCGCCGCGCAGTTGGCGTACCATGTGCTGCACCGCGTCCAGGCCGACACCGCGCCCGGACACCTCGGTGACCTTGTCCCGCAGGCTGAAACCCGGCAGGAACAGGAAGGTCAGCAGTTCTTCCTCGCTCAGCTGGGCCGCGGTCTCGGCCGGCGACAGCTGGCGTTCGACAATGCTCTGGCGCACCCGTTCCAAGTCGACGCCGTTGCCGTCGTCGCTGAGCTCCAGCACCAGCAGCCCGGCCTGGTGCGAGGCGCGCAAACGAATCAGGCCTTCCACCGGCTTGCCCGCCAGCAGCCGCTGCTCGGGCGTCTCGATGCCGTGATCGACCGCGTTGCGCAGCAGGTGGGTCAGCGGCGCCTCGAGTTTTTCCAGGACGTCGCGATCGACCTGGGTCTTCTCGCCCTCGACTTCCAGGCGCACCTGCTTGCCCAGGCTGCGCCCCAGGTCGCGGACCATCCGCGCCTGGCCCACCAACACATCGGCGAACGGCCGCATGCGACAGGCCAGAGCGGTGTCGTAGAGCACCTGGGCGCGCTGGCTGGCCTGCCAGCCGAACTCATCCAGTTCGGCGGTTTTCTCGATCAGCAATTGCTGGGATTCGGCCAGCAGGCGCCGCGCATCCTCCAGGGCTTCCTGGGCCTCGAGGCCCAGCACCTGCTCCTTGAGGTGCCCATTGAGGTTTTCCAGGGCCCGCAGGCCGTTGCTCTGCATGCGCTTGAGGCGCTGCAAGGTCGCCAGATACGGCTTCAGGCGCTGGGTTTCCACCAGCGACTTGCTCGACAGATCGAGCAGGCTGTTCAGGCGTTCGGCCGTGACCCGCAACACCCGCTCACCGCCTTCGGCCAGTTTCTTGCCCTTGTAGGCGGCCGCGGGCGCTTCCTGCTGGCCCTCCTGCGATGCTTCCTGCGGCATCTCGAATGGCGGGAGCACAAGCTCCGGCTCGGGTTCGACGGGCGCGACCTGCAGTTGCAACTCGGCCATCGGCGGCAGGCCCGGTTCGACCCGAGGCAGGACAATGCCCGGCGCCACGCCCGCCGAGCTGCTCAGTTGCTCCATGAGCGCCACATAGGCCTGGATGTCCTGCTCGGCGACCTGGCTGCTGCCCGGCGTGGCGATACGCATCAGGAAATCCGTGCCTTGCAGCAGGGCGTCGATATGTTCCGGCTGCAGATACAGCCGCCCTTCCTGGGCGCTGACCAGGCAATCTTCCATCACGTGGGCCACGCTGACCCCGGCATCGATCCCGACGATCCGTGCCGCGCCCTTGAGCGAATGGGCCGCGCGCATGCAGGCTTCCAGCTGCTCGGCCTGGATCGGGTTGCGCTCCAGCGCCAGCAGGCCGGCACTGAGCACCTGGGTCTGGGCCTCGGCCTCCAGGCTGAAGAGTTCGAGCAGCGAGGCGTCGCGCATTTGATCGGGGGTCATGTCAGGCTCCGGGTCACGGCAGACAGCAGCTGTTCTTCATCCAGCCAACGCAGGCTGCGCCCTCGCCACTGCAGGACGCCCCGGGTGTACTTGGCGCTGGCCTGCTGACCGGAAACCACCGCGGCATTCAGGGTCCGCTCGTCGATGGCATGGATGCCCTCCACCTCGTCCACCGGCACCACCACCGGACCGCCCTGGGCGGCGATGATCAGCATGCGCGGCATGACCCGCCCGCCCGCGGCAACCGTCTGGGTGGCATCCAGCCCCAGCAGTTCCACCAGCGACAGGCAGGCCACCAGCGCGCCCCGCACATTCGCCACCCCCAGCAAAGCCCGCGAACGCTGGTGCGGCAGGGAATGGATCGCCTGCAGCGGCGCCACCTCCACCAGGCAGCGGATGGCAATGCCCAGCCACTCCTCCCCCAGGCGGAACATCAAGATCGAGCGGGTGACGATATCCGTGTCGGCCTCGGCCGCCACCGCTTGTTCGTGGTGTTCCTGCTGCAACGCATAACGGTCGAGCAAGCGGGTGGCCGCCGCGGAATACACCGAGCAGTTGCGGCAATGCACATGCGCGGCCAGCAACGGGCAACTCTTGTCGCCGTGGATACCGATCCGGTTCCAGCAATCGTCGATGGCCTGGGCATCTTCGTGGGTCACGTTCAACGAAACAGCACCGCTCATGATTTACGCTCACTGTCTGCGGCGCGGCCGCTACGGGCCGCGCGCTCCTGCAATCGACGGGCACCGGCGGCATCCCCCTGGGAGGCCAGCAAGGCGGCCAGGTGCACCAGCGATTCGGCATGCTGCGGGTCCAGGTACAAGGCCTTGCGATAGAACCCCTGGGCCTCCAGGGCACTGCCCGCCACATCGCTGAGCAGCCCCAGCCAATAGAACACCTGCGCCACCGGCTCATGGTTCGCCAGGTAATGCTCGCACGCCATCCGGGCCTCGGCGCTTTTGCCTTCGTTGGCCAGGGCCGCGATGCTGGCCAGCAGGGTCGCGGCGTCGCTGGCCGGCTTGGCCGACGCCGGGATCGGGCTGATCGCCGGGGTCGATACCGCGCTGGCGAACGGCCGGCTGCGCACCGGCGGGGCGACGCTGCGCAGCGGCTGGCGCAACGGCAACGCACTCGGCACGAAGGCCGGCGCCGGGGCGGGCTCGGGTCCGTTATCCCGGCTGAAGGCGAAGGACTGGGCAACGCCGATCGAACGCATGCCCAGGCGCCCCAGCAGGCTGCCCTCGGCCGGGCCGATGAACAGCACCCCTTCGACGTGAGTCAGGCGCTTGAGCACTTCGAATACCTGGCGCTGGGTCGGCTGGTCGAAATAGATCAGCAGGTTGCGACAGAAGACGAAATCGTAGGGTGGCTCGTTGACCAGCAGGGTCGGGTCCAGGAGGTTGCCGACCTGCAAGCGCACCTGCTCGCGGACCCGCTCGCTGAGGCGGTAGCGCTCATCATCGGCGGCGAAATGCCGCTCGCGAAAATCGCTGTGCTGGCCCCGAAAGGAGTTCTTGCCATACACCGCCTGCCTGGCCCGCTCGACCGACAGCGGGCTGACATCGAAGCCATCGACCTTGAACTGATGGGGCGCCAGCCCGGCATCGAGCAAGGCCATGGCAATGGAGTACGGCTCCTCGCCGGTGGAGCATGGCAGGCTGAGGATGCGCAACGCGCGCATGCCCTTGAGGGCGGCCAGGCGCGCGAGGGCGAGCTTGGCCAGGGTGGCGAAGGATTCCGGGTAACGGAAAAACCAGGTTTCCGGGACGATTACCGCCTCGATCAGCGCCTGCTGTTCATCCGGCGAACCCTGCAGAGTCTGCCAGTAATGGTCGGTGCTCGGCGCCTGCTGGGCGAGGCTGCGCTGGCGCACCGCGCGCTCGATGATCGCCGGGCCCACCGAGGCCACGTCCAGGCCGATGCGCTCCTTGAGGAAATCGAAAAATCGCTGGTCGCCGCTCATGACGACTCCCCGAGCAGCGCCAGATCCAGCGGTGGCGAGGGAAACAGCAAGGCCCGCACCTGGGCATCCAGCAGGTCGTCGACCCGCACCCACTGCAACAGGCCCTGGGCATCTTCGTAGACCGGTCCCAGATACGGCGCATGGCGGTTATCCAGGCCATAAGCCTTGAAGTCCTGCGGGTCGCAACGCAGGGTGTCGGTGGCCTGCTCCAGGATCAGCCCCAGCAACCGCGCGGGCTGCTCGGCCTGCTGGCGGTAGTGGACCAGCACCAGGCGGGTGCTGGTGCGTTGCCGGGCCGGCTCGCCAAAGGTCAGGGCGCAGAGGTCGATCACCGGCACCACGCTGCCGCGATGGGCGAAGACCCCGGCCACCCAGGCCGGGGCCCGGGGAATCGGCTTGAGTTGCAGGCGCGGCAATACTTCGGCCACCTCGACGGCCTGCAAGGCATAACGTTCGGTACCGATGCGAAACACCAGGAACAGCGCGTTTTTCGTCACCGTCCCTGCGCCGCGTGTCGCTGCGAGCTCGTTCATCAGACTTTGAAACGCGAGACGCCGCTGCGCAGCCCCACCGCCACCTGGCTCAGTTCATCGATGGCGAAACTGGCCTGGCGCAGCGACTCGACGGTCTGGCTGCTGGCGTCGCCCAACTGCACCAGGGCGTGGTTGATCTGTTCGGCGCCAGTGGCCTGGGCCTGCATGCCTTCGTTGACCATCAAGACCCGCGGCGCCAGCGCCTGGACCTGATGGATGATTTGCGACAGTTGCTCGCCGACCTGCTGCACTTCGGCCATGCCGCGGCGCACTTCCTCGGAGAACTTGTCCATGCCCATGACCCCGGCCGAGACCGCCGACTGGATCTCGCGCACCATCTGCTCGATGTCGTAGGTGGCGACCGCGGTCTGGTCCGCCAGGCGCCGCACTTCGGTGGCCACCACGGCGAAACCGCGGCCGTATTCGCCGGCCTTCTCGGCCTCGATCGCGGCGTTGAGCGACAGCAGGTTGGTCTGGTCGGCGACCTTGACGATGGTCACCACCACCTGGTTGATGTTGCCGGCCTTCTCGTTGAGGATCGCCAGTTTGGCGTTGACCAGGTCGGCCGCGCCCATCACCGAGTGCATGGTGTCTTCCATCCGCGCCAGGCCCTGCTGGCCGGAACCGGCCAGCACCGAGGCCTGGTCGGCGGCGGTGGAGACTTCGGTCATGGTGCGCACCAGATCCCGGGAAGTCGCGGCGATTTCCCGGGAGGTAGCGCCAATTTCGGTGGTGGTCGCCGCGGTTTCGGTGGCCGTCGCCTGTTGCTGCTTGGAGGTGGCGGCAATCTCGGTGACCGAGGTGGTGACCTGGACCGAGGAGCGCTGCGCCTGGGACACCAGGGAGTTGAGTTCGGTCATCATGTCGTTGAAGCCGGTTTCCACGGCGCCGAATTCGTCCTTGCGCTCCAGGTTCAGGCGGTTGGTCAGGTCGCCGCTGCGCATGATGTCGAGAATATTCACGATGCGGTTCATCGGCGCCATGATCGCGCGCATCAGCAGCAGGCCGCACAGGGCCGCCGCCAGGATCGCCACCAGCAGGGAAACGCCCATGCTGATCTTGGCGGCGAGCACCGCGTCATCGATCTGCGCCGCGGCCGAGTCGGCTACGCCTTTGTTCTCGTCGATGATGTCGTTGAGCTTCATCCGCCCGGCAATCCAGGTCGGGGTCAACTGCTCATGGAACACGCGGACAGCCTCGGCGGCCTGGTTGCGCCGATGCAGCTCCAGAACCATGGCCTGGGCCTTGAGAAGATCCTGATGGTGTTTTTCGAATTCGTCGAACTCCCGTAGGTCTGCCTCGCTGCGCAGGGTTTCCTTGTAGCTAGCCATGTATTTCTGCAGGCGTTGCTCGAAGTTCTTGAAGTCGGCCTCATCCTCGGCACTGACACCCTTGCCGACTTTCATGCCAATGATTTCCTGGATGCGCAGATAACTGTCGACCCACGAACCGCGGATCATCGAGCTGAAATAGACCCCCGGGATGGCGTCGGAACGCATGCGTTCTTCACCGGCTTCGATCTTCAGCAGACGGGAGTAAGAGGCCACGACCATCAACAGCATGATGGTGATAATCACCGCAAAGCTCGCCAAAATGCGTTGGCGCAACGTCCAGTTCTTCACAGTCAGTCCTCGGGGCCATTCAAATGGTGGGGAGTATAGCCGAGGGCGTGCCATCCTTAATCAGTGTGTTGCGCACCACGTCTCACCCGGAGCGAAATGCAGCGCCTGCTCTGGACGGCTACTTTCCGCCAGGTGAGTCGAGCGCCGCCAGTGACATTCCGGCAGAAACGGACGCTACTTCAGCCATCCACGGGGGCGTGCGGAGCGCTGTCCCACGCACGCCCGGCAGGCGTCAGAGGCTGGCCTGTCGCACCTGCTTTTCCAGCTCGAGCTTCAACCCCGGCTCCAGCTTGAGCTGCCGCGCCAGCTCCTCCAGGTAGGCCTTTTCCATGAAGTTTTCCTCGTCCACCAGCATCACGCTGGCGACGTACATTTCAGCGGCCATTTCCGGGGTGCCGGCGGCCCGCGCCACATCCGCCGGGTCCAGGGGTTTGTTGAGCTCGGCGTGCAACCAGTGCTGCAACGCCTGATCGTTGTCCAGGCGGGTGAATTCGCCTTCGATCAAGGCGCGCTCGCGCTCATCGATATGGCCATCGGCCTTGGCCGCGGCGACCAGCGCCTTGAGGATCGCCTGGCTATGCTGCTCGACCTGTTGCGCAGGCAGCCGGTCGAGGGTCTGCGGCTCGGCCTTTGGCGCACCGGCCTGCTGCGCCTGCCAGTTGCCGTAGGCCTTGTAGGCGATCACCCCGAGTGCCGCCAGGCCGCCGTAGGCCAGCGCCTTGCCACCGAAACTGCGGGCCTTTTTATTGCCCAGCAGCAAGCCCATGGCCCCGGCGGCCAGGGCGCCACCTCCGGCACCGGACAACAGGCTGCCCAGATTGCCGGAGCCGCCACCGAGCAAGCTGCCCAGTGCGCCCTTGTCGGCGCCGGGGGCCTTGTTCGGCTGCGCCCCGGCCTTGTTCTGCAACAGCTCCTGCCCGGACTTGAGTAATTGATCGAGCAATCCACGGGTGTTCATCCCAACCTCCAGAAACTTGAGTTCACCGAATCGATAAGGCCATCAGCCTAGAGCGAAGTGCCCTCTTTCTGGGCCCGAGTGTGCTTCCAGATGTTGCTTCGCCAGGGGCAGCCGGGGCCATGGACAGCCCTTCGATTAAAGCGATATACACTCGCAAAAATCGATAAAAATGCCTGCCCGGTGATTGCCCATGATGACCTTGCGCCAGATCCGACACTTCATCGCCGTAGCCGAGACCGGCTCGATCTCGGCTGCCGCCCAGGCGGTGTTCATTTCCCAGTCGACCCTGACCCTGGCGATCCAGCAGCTCGAGCAGGAAATCGGCGTCAGCCTGTTCAACCGCCATGCCAAGGGCATGACCCTGACCCACCAGGGCCACCAGTTCCTGCGCCAGGCGCACCTGATCCTGGCCACCGTCGACAATGCCAAGCGCAGCCTGCAACAGAGCACCGACCCGGTAGCCGGCCAGTTGACCGTCGGCGTCACCAGCCTGGTCGCCGGGTATTACCTGGCCGACCTGCTCACCCGCTTCCAGCGTGCCTACCCCAATGTGGGCATCCGCGTGATGGAGGACGAACGCCCCTACATCGAACATTTGCTGGTGAGCGGCGAGATCGACGTCGGGGTGCTGATCCTCTCCAACCTCGAGGACCGCCACGCCCTGCAGACCGAAGTGCTGACCCACTCCCCGCATCGCCTGTGGCTGCCCGCCCGGCATCCGCTGCTGGAACGCGACAGCATCAACCTGGCGGACGTCGCCCGCGAGCCGCTGATCCAGCTCAACGTCGATGAAATGGACCGCAACGCCCAGCGCCTGTGGTCCGGCGCCGGCCTGCAACCCCACGTCACCCTGCGCACCGCTTCCACCGAAGCGGTGCGCAGCCTGGTGGCGGCCGGGCTCGGGGTCTCGATCCAGCCGGACATGACTTACCGCCCCTGGTCGCTGGAGGGCGACATCATCGAAGCCAGGCCCATCGCCGACCTGAGCCAGACCCTCGATGTCGGCCTGGCCTGGCGCCGCGGCACGGCCCGGCCGGCGCTGGTGGACCCGTTCCTCACCGTGGCTCGCGAACAGCCCCACGGTGGGCGCAAGCCATCTATTTAATCGAACGCTGCATTCAGTATTTGGTATTTGTCGAGCGCAAGCCCCCCTACTAGTCTCTTGCCATTCCTATGCAGAAGGCCGGGCTTGCGTCACAGGGGAGCCCCATGGCCATACAAGAAAAGAGAACCCGGAACATGGCTGGCGCGCAGACTCCGATGCCCACCGCGTTGCTGATCGACGGCGAACTGGTTGCCGGCCAGGGTGTTGCCGAACCCATCCTCAACCCGGCCACCGGCGAAGTGCTGACCCGGATCGCCGAAGCCAGCACCGAACAGGTGGAAAGCGCGATCCTCGCCGCCCACCGGGCCTTTGCCGGCTGGTCACGGACCACGCCCCAGCAGCGGGCGCACATCCTCCTGGCGATTGCCGACACGGTGGAGAAGCAGGCCGAGCACTTGGCCCGCCTGGAATCCCTGAACTGCGGCAAGCCGCTGCACCTGGCGCGCCAGGATGACCTCAGCGCCACCGTCGACGTGTTCCGTTTCTTTGCTGGCGCCGTGCGCTGCCAGACCGGCCAGCTCGCCGGCGAATACCTGCCGGGCTACACCAGCATGGTGCGGCGCGACCCGCTCGGTGTGGTGGCGTCCATCGCGCCGTGGAATTACCCGATCATGATGGCCGCCTGGAAAATCGCCCCGGCCCTGGCCGCCGGCAACACCCTGGTGTTCAAGCCGTCCGAGCACACGCCGCTGTCGATCCTGGCCCTGGCGCCGGCCCTGGCCGAACTGCTGCCCCGTGGCGTGCTGAACATTGTCTGCGGCGGTGGCGAGGGCGTCGGCAGCCACCTGGTGAGCCATCCCAAAGTGCGCATGGTGTCGCTGACCGGCGATATCGTCACCGGCCAGAAGATCCTCCAGGCCGCCTCCAAAACCCTGAAACGCACGCACCTGGAACTGGGCGGCAAGGCCCCGGTGATTGTCTGCGACGATGCCGATCTGCAGGCCGTGGTCGAAGGCGTGCGCACCTATGGCTATTACAACGCCGGGCAGGATTGCACCGCGGCCTGCCGGATCTATGCCCAGGCCGGGATCCATGACCGCCTGGTGGCCGAGCTGGGCGCCGCCGTCGGCAGCCTGCGGTTCGCCGGCAAGCGCGATGCCGACAACGAGATCGGCCCGCTGATCAGCCCCCGCCAGCGCGACCGCGTGGCCAGCTTCGTCGAGCGCGCCCTGGGCCAGCCGCACATCGAACGGGTGACCGGCGCGGCGGTGCATTCGGGCGCCGGCTTCTATTACCAGCCGACCCTGCTGGCCGGCTGCCGGCAACAGGACGAAATCGTCCAGCGCGAGGTGTTCGGACCGGTGGTCACCGTCACCCGCTTCGACGAACTGGCCCAGGCAGTGGATTGGGCCAACGACTCGGAATACGGCCTGGCCTCATCGGTCTGGACCCGCAACCTGGACAAGGCGATGCAGGTGGCGGCCCGCCTGCAATACGGCTGCACCTGGATCAACAGCCATTTCATGCTGGTCAGCGAAATGCCCCACGGCGGCCTCAAGCGCTCCGGCTATGGCAAGGACCTGTCCAGCGATTCCCTGCAGGACTACAGCGTGGTGCGGCACATCATGGCGCGCCACGGCAACGATCTGGAATGACGGCAATGGGCTCGGTACGGCCACCCCAGCCACTTTTCGTACAGGGCCTAAGCTAATAACAAGCCCCCAAGGCGCGCTCCACCACGTTCGACTGCCCCGACCATAATTTGAAGAAGAGGGTTTTCCCATGTTCGTGCACAAGACCGCACTGCTCAGTGCAATCACCACCGCACTGCTGGCCAGCGCCAGTATTCAAGCCGCCGAACCGCTCAAGGCCGTCGGTGCTGGCGAGGGTCAGCTGGATATCGTGGCCTGGCCCGGCTACATCGAACGTGGCGAGAGCGACAAGAATTACGACTGGGTGACCGGTTTCGAGAAGGAGACCGGGTGCAAGGTCAACGTCAAGACCGCGGCCACCTCCGACGAGATGGTCAGCCTGATGGCCAAGGGTGGTTACGACCTGGTCACCGCGTCCGGCGATGCCTCCCTGCGGCTGATCGTCGGCAAGCGCGTGCAGCCGATCAACACCGCGCTGATCCCCAACTGGA
Source organism: Pseudomonas sp. NPDC089530 (assembly GCF_050280705.1). Classification (NCBI taxonomy): domain Bacteria; kingdom Pseudomonadati; phylum Pseudomonadota; class Gammaproteobacteria; order Pseudomonadales; family Pseudomonadaceae; genus Pseudomonas; species Pseudomonas sp. NPDC089530. The sequence goes on from NZ_JBNNVU010000104.1 coordinate 14,303, forward strand.
GCGGCCTCGACCCGCGTCTCAAGGACGCGCCCTGGTACGTGGTCAACAAGCAGGTCTACGGCACCCCCTACCAGTGGGGTCCGAACGTGCTGATGTACAACACCAAGGTCTTCACCCAGGCCCCCACCAGCTGGGGCGTGCTGTTCGATCCGCAGAACCTGCCGGACGGCAAGCCCAACAAGGGCCGCGTGCAGGCCTACGACGGGCCGATCTACATCGCCGACGCCGCGCTGTACCTCAAGAGCGCCAAGCCGGAGCTGGGGATCAAGAACCCCTACGAACTGACCGAGGCCCAGTACAAGGCGGTGCTCGACCTGCTGCGCGCCCAGCAGCCGCTGATCCACCGCTACTGGCACGACACCACAGTGCAGATGAGCGACTTCAAGAACGAAGGCGTGGTGGCCGCCAGTTCCTGGCCGTATCAGGTCAACGGCCTGATCAACGAGAAACAACCGATCGCCTCGACCATTCCCAAGGAAGGGGCCACCGGCTGGGCCGACACCACCATGCTGCACAGCGAGGCCAAGCACCCCAACTGCGCCTACAAGTGGATGGACTGGTCGCTCAAGCCCAAGGTCCAGGGTGACGTCGCCGCCTGGTTCGGTTCGCTGCCGGCGGTACCAGCGGCCTGCAAGGAAAGCGAACTGCTGGGCGCCGAAGGCTGCAAGACCAACGGCTTCGACCAGTTCGACAAGATCGCCTTCTGGAAAACCCCGCAGGCCGAGGGCGGCAAGTTCGTGCCTTACAGCCGCTGGACCCAGGACTACATCGCAATCATGGGCGGTAGATAAAAGTCATTCCGGTAGCTGCTGCGCGTCGATTATCCGCGCCCGTGCAGTGCTCGCATCCTCACGTACCGACGTACGCTCCGGGTGCTGCGCGCTGGCCGGACACGGCTAATCGCCGCTCGCGACGCTCCCCGAACGACTTTCCCGGCCAAGGTTTTGCCAAAGGCAAAGCTGATTGGCGCATGACTGATTATCTGAAGTTCAGGCTGGGCCGCTGCGACGGCCCTGGCTTTTCCGGAGCCCCGCACCATGACGCTTGCAGTCCAGTTCACCAACGTTTCCCGGCAGTTCGGCGAGGTGAAGGCCGTCGACCGGGTTTCCATCGATATCCAGGACGGCGAGTTCTTTTCCATGCTCGGCCCTTCCGGCTCGGGCAAGACCACCTGCCTGCGCCTGATCGCCGGTTTCGAACAGCCCAGCGCCGGCTCGATCCGCATCCACGGCGCCGAGGCCGCGGGCTTGCCGCCCTACCAGCGCGACGTCAACACCGTGTTCCAGGACTACGCGCTGTTCCCCCACATGAACGTGCTCGACAACGTGGCCTACGGCCTGAAGGTCAAAGGCGTGGGCAAGCGCGAACGTCACGGGCGGGCCGAAGAAGCCCTGGCCATGGTCGCCCTGGACGGCTATGGCGAACGCAAGCCGGTGCAGCTGTCCGGCGGCCAACGCCAGCGCGTGGCCCTGGCCCGGGCCCTGGTCAACCGCCCGCGGGTACTGCTGCTGGACGAACCCCTGGGCGCCCTGGACCTGAAGCTGCGGGAACAGATGCAGGGCGAGCTGAAGAAGCTGCAGCGCCAGCTCGGCATCACCTTCATCTTCGTCACCCACGACCAGACCGAGGCGCTGTCGATGTCCGACCGCGTGGCCGTGTTCAACAAGGGCCGCATCGAGCAGGTCGACAGCCCGCGCAACCTGTACATGAAACCGGCCACCACCTTCGTCGCCGAATTCGTCGGCACCTCCAACGTGATCCGTGGCGAGCTGGCCGAACAATTGAGCGGCAGCCAGCGGCCGTTCTCGATCCGCCCGGAACACGTGCGCTTCGCCGAAGGCCCGTTGCGCAGCCACGAGATCGAAATCAGTGGCTTGCTGCACGATATCCAGTACCAGGGCAGCGCCACCCGCTACGAACTGCAACTGGACAACGGCCAGACCCTGAACATCAGCCAGGCCAACGACCAGTGGCTGGACAGCAGTGCCCAGCACCAGCCCGGACAGCGCCTCACCGCGCGCTGGGCTCGCGAGGCGATGATCCCGCTGGCCGATACCGCCGCGAGCGGGGTGTGACATGAACACCCTGGCGCTCACTCCCTCGCGACCCGGCGGCTCGCCGCTGCGGCGCTTCTCCAACCTGCTGTACCGGCGACCGAACCTGTACCTGTCGCTGCTGCTGGTGCCGCCGCTGATCTGGTTCGGCGCGATTTACCTGGGTTCCCTGCTGACCCTGCTCTGGCAAGGCTTCTACACCTTCGACGACTTCACCATGGCGGTCACCCCGGAGCTGACCCTGGCCAACTTCACCGCGCTGTTCCAGCCGTCGAACTTCGACATCATCCTGCGCACCCTGAGCATGGCCATCGTCGTCTCGCTTGCCAGTGCCGTGGTCGCGTTTCCCATCGCCTACTACATGGCGCGCTACACCAGCGGCAAGACCAAGGCGTTTTTCTATATCGCGGTGATGCTGCCGATGTGGGCCAGCTACATCGTCAAGGCCTACGCCTGGACCCTGCTGCTGGCCAAGGGCGGCGTCGCCCAGTGGTTCGTCCAGCACCTGGGGCTGGAGCCGCTGCTGCAGTGGGTGCTGGGCATTCCCGGGGTGGGCGGCAGCACCCTGTCGACCTCGCACCTGGGGCGCTTCCTGGTGTTCGTCTACATCTGGCTGCCGTTCATGATCCTGCCGATCCAGGCCTCCCTGGAGTTGACCCGGTGGGCCAG
>NZ_JBNNVU010000105.1:0-16907 GCF_050280705.1 Pseudomonas sp. NPDC089530
TGATCATCGTCAACGGCGTCAACCATCACCCCGGCGATATCGAGAACACTGTGCTGCGCACCCACGACAGTTTCCGTCCCAGCTCCAGCGCGCCGTCCAGCAGGTACAGGCGGTTGTTGTCGGTCGGCGTACCGATCGGCAGGTAACTGCCGCGGGTCGAGGCCATGTCCACCCGGTAGAAGGCCACGTCGTCGGAACACTCGGCCGGACCGTAGGCATTGATCTCTATCTGACTTTCCTGTTCCCCCTGATCGGTTTTCTGCTGCTGTCGTTCTCCCGTGGACGCCTCTCGGAAAACCTCTCCGCCCTGATCGGCGTTGGCTCCGTCGGCTTGTCGGCGATTGTCGCGGCTTATGTGATCTGGCAATTCAACGTCGCCCCGCCCGAGGGTGGCCACTACAGCCAGCTGCTGTGGCAGTGGATGGCCGTAGGCGACTTCAAGCCGACCTTCGCCCTGTATCTGGACGGCCTGTCCGTGACCATGCTCGGCGTGGTGGTGGGCGTGGGTTTCCTGATCCACCTGTTCGCGTCCTGGTACATGCGCGGTGAAGACGGTTACTCGCGCTTCTTCGCCTACACCAACCTGTTCATCGCCAGCATGCTGTTCCTGGTCCTGGGCGATGACCTGCTGTTCCTGTACTTCGGTTGGGAAGGCGTGGGCCTGTGCTCGTACCTGCTGATCGGTTTCTACTACAGCAACCGCAACAACGGTAACGCCGCCCTCAAGGCCTTCATCGTGACCCGGATCGGCGACGTGTTCATGGCCATCGGCCTGTTCATCCTGTTCCAGCAGCTGGGCACCCTGAATATCCAGCAACTGCTGGTCCTGGCGCCGCAGAAGTTCCAGGCTGGCGACTTCTGGATCACGCTGGCGACCCTGATGCTGCTCGGTGGTGCGGTCGGTAAATCCGCCCAGCTGCCGCTGCAGACCTGGCTGGCGGACGCGATGGCCGGTCCTACCCCGGTTTCGGCACTGATCCACGCCGCGACCATGGTGACCGCCGGTGTCTACCTGATCGCCCGTACCCACGGCCTGTTCACCCTGGCGCCGGACATCCTGCATCTTGTGGGAATCGTCGGTGGCGTGACTCTCGTGCTGGCCGGCTTCGCCGCGCTGGTGCAGACCGACATCAAGCGGATCCTCGCCTACTCGACCATGAGCCAGATCGGCTACATGTTCCTGGCCCTGGGCGTTGGCGCCTGGGACGGCGCGATCTTCCACCTGATGACCCACGCCTTCTTCAAGGCCCTGCTGTTCCTTGCCTCCGGTGCGGTGATCGTCGCCTGCCACCACGAGCAGAACATCTTCAAGATGGGCGGCCTGTGGAAGAAACTGCCGCTGGCCTACGCCAGCTTCATCGTCGGCGGCGCAGCCCTGGCGGCCCTGCCTCTGGTCACCGCCGGCTTCTACTCCAAGGACGAGATCCTCTGGGAGGCCTTTGCCAGCGGTAACGAAGGTCTGCTGTATGCCGGTCTGGTGGGGGCCTTCATGACCTCGCTGTACACCTTCCGCCTGATCTTCATCACCTTCCACGGTGAAGCCAAGACCGAAGCCCACGCCGGCCACGGCATCAGCCACTGGCTGCCGCTGTCGGTGCTGATCATCCTGTCGACCGCCATCGGCGCCATGATCACTCCGCCGCTGCACGGCGTACTGCCACAAAGCGTCGGCCATGCCGGCGGCGAAGCCAAGCACAGCCTGGAAATCGCCTCTGGCGCCATCGCCATCGCCGGTATCCTGCTGGCTGCGCTGCTGTTCCTCGGCAAGCGCCGCTTCGTCACCGCTGTCGCCAACAGCGGCATCGGCCGCCTCCTCTCGGCCTGGTGGTTCGCTGCCTGGGGCTTCGACTGGATCTACGACAAACTGTTCGTCAAGCCATATCTGGCGATCAGCCATGTACTGCGCAAAGACCCGCTCGACCAGACCATCGGCCTGGTCCCACGCCTGGCCAAAGGGGGTCACAACTCCCTGAGCCGGACGGAAACCGGTCAACTGCGTTGGTACGCCGCCTCGATGGCCGCTGGTGCCGTGCTGGTTATCGGCGCCGTCGTGCTGGTAGCGGTCTGATATGAACCTTGCGAACTTGCGAAAGGAATTGAGCCCGTCATGATTCTGCCTTGGCTAATCCTGATCCCCTTCATCGGCGGCCTGCTGTGCTGGATGGGTGAGCGCTTCGGCGCCACCCTCCCCCGCTGGATTGCGCTGATCACCATGTCCCTGTTGCTCGCCCTCGGCCTCTGGCTGTGGGCCCATGGCGACTATTCATTCGCTCCGGCCCCTGGCGCCGATCCGACCTGGACCCTGGAGTTCAAGCACGTCTGGATCGAGCGCTTCGGCATCAACGTGCACCTGGCCCTCGACGGCCTGTCGCTGTTGATGATCCTGCTGACCGGCCTTCTGGGCGTGCTGTCGGTCCTCTGCTCCTGGAAAGAGATCCAGCGTCACGTGGGCTTCTTCCACCTGAACCTGATGTGGATCCTGGGCGGTGTCGTCGGCGTGTTCCTCGCCCTCGACCTGTTCATGTTCTTCTTCTTCTGGGAAATGATGCTGGTGCCGATGTACTTCCTCATCGCGCTCTGGGGTCACAGCTCTTCGGACGGCAAGAAAACCCGGATCTACGCCGCGACCAAGTTCTTCATCTTCACTCAGGCTTCCGGCCTGATCATGCTGGTGGCGATCCTGGGTCTGGTGCTGGTCAACTTCAACGACACCGGCGTGATTACCTTCAACTACGCCGACCTGTTGAAGACCAAGATGTCGACCACCACCGAGTACGTGCTGATGCTCGGCTTCTTCATCGCCTTCGCGGTGAAACTGCCGGTGGTACCGTTCCACTCCTGGTTGCCTGACGCCCACGCCCAGGCACCGACCGCGGGTTCCGTGGACCTGGCGGGTATCTTGCTGAAGACTGCGGCCTACGGCCTGCTGCGTTTCGCCCTGCCGCTGTTCCCGAACGCCTCGGCCGAGTTCGCGCCGATCGCCATGACCCTGGGTCTGATCGGGATCTTCTACGGTGCCTTCCTGGCCTTCGCCCAGACCGACATCAAGCGCCTGGTGGCGTTCTCCAGCGTTTCGCACATGGGCTTCGTGCTGATCGGCATCTACTCCGGCAGCCAGCAGGCCCTGCAAGGCGCGGTGATCCAGATGCTCGCCCACGGTCTGTCGGCCGCGGCACTCTTTATCCTGTGCGGCCAGCTCTACGAGCGCACCCACACCCGCGACATGCGTGAAATGGGTGGCCTGTGGCCGAAGATCGCCTACCTGCCGGGCATCAGCCTGTTCTTCGCCGCGGCGTCCCTGGGCCTGCCGATGACCGGTAACTTCGTCGGCGAGTTCCTGATCCTGGTCGGCACCTTCGCCAGCGCACCGTGGGTCACCGTGCTGGCGACGTCCGGCCTGGTGTTCGGTTCGGTCTACTCGCTGATCATGATCCACCGCGCCTACTTCGGTCCGGCCAAGTCGGACGCAGTACTGCACGGCATGGATGCGCGCGAACTGATCATGGTGACTGGACTGGCGGCGCTGCTGATTTACATCGGCGTCTACCCGCAACCGTTCCTCGATACCTCTGCCGCGACCATGAGTGGCGTGCAGCAATGGCTCGGTACCGCCTTCACTCAACTCGCTTCGGCCCGGTAAGAGCGCTATGGACTTTACGATTCAACACTTTATCGCGCTTGCGCCGCTGTTGATCACCAGCCTCACCATCGTTGTGGTGATGCTGGCGATCGCCTGGCGTCGCAACCATTCGCAAACCTTCCTGCTGTCGGTCGCCGGCCTGAACCTGGCGTTGCTGTCGATCCTGCCGGCCCTGAAAGTCGCCCCCCTGGCGGTGACCCCATTGCTGCAGATCGACCAGTTCGCCTGCCTGTACATGGCCCTGATCCTGGTGGCCACCCTGGCCTGCGTCACCCTCGCCCACGCTTATCTGGGCGACGGCGGCACCGGCTACCCGGGCAACCGCGAAGAACTGTACCTGCTGATCCTGATGGCCGCCGCCGGCGGCCTGGTGCTGGTCAGCGCGCAACACCTGGCCGGCTTGTTCATCGGCCTGGAACTGCTCTCGGTACCGGTCTATGGCCTGGTGGCTTACGCCTTCTTCAACAAGCGTTCGCTGGAAGCCGGCATCAAGTACATGGTGCTGTCGGCCGCCGGTTCCGCGTTCCTGCTGTTCGGCATGGCCCTGCTCTACGCCGAAGCCGGCAGCCTGAGCTTCAACGGCATCGGTCAGGCCCTGGCCGCGACCGGCCTGCCTAGCCCGCTGGCCCAACTGGGCCTGGGCATGATGCTGATCGGCCTGGCATTCAAGCTGTCGCTGGTACCTTTCCATCTGTGGACCCCGGACGTTTACGAAGGGGCTCCGGCGCCTGTGGCGGCCTTCCTGGCCACCGCGAGCAAGGTGGCGGTCTTCGCGGTGATGGTGCGTCTGTTCCAGATCTCGCCAGTGGCCAGCAGCGGTGTCCTGAACACCGTGCTGACCGTGATCGCGATCGCCTCGATCCTGTTCGGTAACCTGCTGGCGCTGACCCAGAGCAACCTCAAGCGTCTGCTGGGTTACTCGTCCATCGCCCACTTCGGTTACCTGCTGATCGCCCTGGTGGCGAGCAAAGGCCTGGCGATGGAAGCCATCGGCGTGTATCTGGTCACCTACGTGATCACCAGCCTCGGCGCCTTCGGTGTGATCACCCTGATGTCCTCGCCTTACAAGGGTCGCGACGCCGACGCCCTGTACGAGTACCGCGGCCTGTTCTGGCGCCGTCCGTACCTGACCGCCGTACTGACCGTGATGATGCTGTCCCTGGCCGGTATTCCGCTGACCGCGGGCTTCATCGGCAAGTTCTACATCATCGCCACCGGTGTCGAAGCGCACCAATGGTGGCTGGTCGGCTCCCTGGTCCTGGGCAGCGCCATCGGCGTGTTCTACTACCTGCGCGTCATGGTCACCCTGTACCTGATCGAGCCGAACCTGCGCCGCGTCGACGCCCAACTGCACTGGGAACAGAAAGCCGGCGGCGTGATGCTGCTGGCCATCGCGGTCCTGGCGTTCTTCCTCGGCGTCTACCCACAACCGTTGCTGACCCTGGTCCAGCAATCCGGTCTGGCGGGCTGATCGCTCAAGCAACATCCGCGGTAAAACAAACGGCGCCTTCGGGCGCCGTTTTGTTTGCCCGGGAAAAACCCCTGCCCTCCCCTTCCGCGTGAAAGGAATTGCCTTTCCGGCTTTCAAGAAACGCCCTACGCCCAGCCCTGCCCCAGCAACCTAAGGTCATTAAAAGGCGACCAACGCCCTGTTCGACGCCTTGACCTTTCGGCATACCGCCCCGAATATATACGCAGGTAACGTACAAAGCATGGACGCACTCTTTATCGAACTCCCCCCGTTCCAGCGCCATCGCCAGGACTACCTGGATGACGAGCTGTTTCGCAGCCTGCAACTCGAGCTGTTGAAGAACCCGGAGGCCGGGGACCTCATCGAAGGCACCGGCGGCTTGCGCAAACTGCGCTTTGTCGACGAACGACGGCACAAGGGCAAGCGCGGCGGGATCAGGGTGATCTACTACTGCTGGTCCGCCGGCCTGCAGTTCTGGCTCTTCACCCTGTACGCGAAGAGCCAGCAGGACGACCTGAAACCGCAGCAGAAAAAACTGCTCAAGCAACTGCTGAACCAAGAAATCGAGGCGAGAACCCAATATGAAACGTGACGTCTTTTCCGAACTGGTCGAAGGTTTCGACGCCCTGGCCCAGGAGCGCCAGGGCAAGGTCACGCTGCGCACCCACAAGGTCAAGCTGCAGGCACTGCTGCCCATCACCGCTGAAGAAGTGCTGGCCGTACGCGAGCAGTTGAACCTGTCCCGCTCGGTATTTGCCATGTACCTGCGCACCAACACCCGGACCCTGGAGAACTGGGAACAAGGGCGGGCCAAACCCAATGCCCAGGCCACCACCCTGATCCGCCTGGTACAGCGCTTTCCTGACACAGTGGAGCGGCTGGCGACACTTGCCTGAAGATCTGCGCGGGTTCGAAGGACGTCATCGCGGGCAAGCCTCGCTCCTACAGACAAACGGCGTTACGTGATCCTCCGGCACCCGGTCGTCCCGCAACAGCGATGGCCCAGGCACCACAACAACCATTCCCAAAACAGAACGGCACCCGAAGGTGCCGTTCTGCATAAGCGATCCAAACCCTATTTGCGCGCCGCCTCCCACGACTTGAGCAGTTCCGTGTAAGCCACGGTCTCGCCCTGGGGCTTCTCGTTGGCCAGCTTCGGTTTCGGCGCGCCCGGTTGGTCGAACCAGTATTGCGCGTCGCGCTCGGGGTTCATTTTCGGCGCGCAGGTGGCCTGGGCCTTCGAGCGCTCGAGCCGGGTCATGATCGCGTCCTGGTCCTTGGCCAGGCCATCGAGCGCCTGTTGCGGGGTTTTCTCGCCGCTGGCCGCTTCGGCGATATGGCTCCACCACAGCTGCGCCAGGCGTGGGTAGTCCGGCACGTTGGTGCCGGTCGGCGTCCACTGCACCCGGGCCGGGCTGCGATAGAACTCCACCAGGCCGCCGAGTTTCGGCGCCAGGTCGGTCATGGCCTGGGAATTGATGTCCGACTCGCGGATCGGCGTCAGGCCGACGATGGTTTTCTTCAGCGACACGGTTTTCGAGGTCACGAACTGGGCATAGAGCCAGGCCGCAAGTTTCTGTTTCTCCGGGGTGGACTTGAGGAAGGTCCAGGAGCCGGTGTCCTGATACCCCAGCTTCATGCCCTCTTCCCAGTACGGCCCCTTGGGCGACGGCGCCATGCGCCATTTCGGCGTACCGTCGGCGTTCATCACCGGCAGGCCCGGCTTGGTCATGTCCGCGGTGAAGGCGGTGTACCAGAAGATCTGCTGGGCGATATTGCCCTGGGACGGCACCGGACCGGATTCGGAGAAGGTCATGCCCGCCGCTTCCGGTGGTGCGTACTTCTTCATCCAGTCCACGTATTTGGTGGTGGCGAACACCGCCGCCGGGCCATTGGTGTCGCCGCCACGGGTCACGCTGGAGCCCACCGGATGGCAGTCCTCGACGCGGATCCCCCACTCGTCCACCGGCAGGCCGTTGGGCAGGCCCTTGTCGCCACCGCCGGCCATGGAGAACCAGGCGTCGGTGAAGCGCCAGCCCAGGGACGGGTCTTTCTTGCCGTAGTCCATATGACCGTAGACCCGCTTGCCGTCGATTTCCTTGACGTCTTCGCTGAAGAACTTGGCGATGTCCTCATAAGCCGACCAGTTCACCGGTACGCCCAGATCATAGCCGTACTTCTCCTTGAACTTGGCTTTCAGGTCGGCCCGCTCGAACCAGTCGGCGCGGAACCAGTACAGGTTGGCAAACTGCTGGTCGGGCAGTTGGTAGATCTTGCCGTCCGGCGCGGTGGTGAAGGAGATGCCGATGAAGTCCTTGATGTCCAGGGTCGGCGAGGTGTAGTCCTTGCCCTCATTGGCCATCAGGTCGGTGATGGATTCGGTCTTGCCATAGCGGAAGTGCGTGCCGATCAGGTCCGAGTCGTTGACCCAACCGTCGTAGATGTTCTTGTCCGACTGCATCTGGGTCTGCAGCTTCTCCACCACGTCGCCTTCCTGCAGCAGGTCGTGGGTCAGCTGGATCCCGGTGATTTCAGTGAAGGCCTTGGCCAGTACCTTGGACTCGTATTCATGGGTGGCGATGGTTTCCGAGACCACGTTGATCTTCATCCCGCGAAACGGCTCGGACGCCTTGATGAACCACTTCAGCTCGGCCAACTGCTGTTCCGCGCTCAGGGTGGACGGCTTGAACTCGTTGCCGATCCACTTCTTCGCGGCGTCCTCATAGGCGTCGGCCCAGGCCGTCGCACTCAAGCCACTCAGGGCCAGCATGGCCGCCAATGAAACGCTATGTCGCAGCTTATTGTTTTTGTCGAACATAGAGACCTCCTGGTTGAATTTCGAAGCAGGACCACCGCGCAAGCGCCCGACTAGCCCCAACGCATCACAGCCAACAGCCATACCAGGGACAGCGCGAACGCGACCCAGATGCTCCAGTCGGTGACGCCGATGACCAGCAGATGCAGGTAGGCGCTGCCGAGAAGACCGATAAACAGCCGGTCGCCACGGGTAGTGGCAATCGGCAAGAAGCCACGCCGAGGAATGCTCGGCGAACGCAGTTCCCAACTGGTCATGCCCAGCAGGATCAGGGCAATGACGCCGAAAAATGCCGCCGTCGGGGCGGTCCAGTTCATCCATTCCATCGCCGACTCCTCATACCCGGCCCAGGGCAAAGCCCTTGGCCACATGGTTGCGGACAAACCAGATCACCAGCATGCCCGGCAGAATGGTCAGTACCCCGGCGGCCGCCAGCACGCCCCAGTCGATGCCGGAGGCGGACACGGTGCGGGTCATCACCGCGGCGATCGGCTTGGCGTTCACCGAGGTCAGGGTCCGCGCCAGCAGCAGCTCGACCCAGGAGAACATGAAGCAGAAGAACGCCGTGACGCCGATCCCCGAGCCGATCAGCGGGACGAAGATCTTCACGAAGAACCGCGCAAAGCTGTAGCCGTCGATATAGGCGGTCTCGTCGATTTCCTTCGGCACCCCGGACATGAAGCCTTCGAGAATCCACACCGCCAGCGGCACATTGAACAGGCAGTGGGCCAGGGCCACGGCGATGTGCGTATCGAACAGGCCAATGGATGAATACAGCTGGAAGAACGGCAGCAGGAACACCGCCGGCGGCGCCATGCGGTTGGTCAGCAGCCAGAAGAACAGGTGCTTGTCGCCGAGGAAGCGGTACCGCGAAAACGCATAGGCCGCCGGCAGCGCCACGCTCAGGGAAATCACCGTGTTGAAGCTGACGTAATACAGCGAATTGATGTAGCCGCTGTACCAACTGGGGTCGGTGAAGATCACCTTGTAGTTGTGCCAGGTGAAGTCCTGGGGCCACAGGGTCAGGCTACCGAGGATCTCGTTGTTGCTCTTGAACGACATGTTCAGCAACCAGTAGATCGGCACCAGCAGGAACAGGATGTAGATCGACAGCGGAATCAGCTTGCGCTTGGACATGGCGGCCGGCCTCAGCGATTGGCGTCGGAATGGGTCATGGCGGTGTAGAACAGCCAGGACACCAGCAGGATGATCAGGAAGTACACCAGGGAGAACGCCGCGGCGGGCCCCAGGTCGAACTGGCCGATGGCCATTTGCGTCAGGGTCTGGCTGAGGAAGGTGGTGGCGTTGCCCGGCCCGCCGCCGGTGAGCACGAACGGCTCGGTGTAGATCATGAAGCTGTCCATGAAGCGCAGCATCACCGCGATCAGCAGCACGCTCTTCATCTTCGGCAACTGGATATGGCGGAACACCGCCCAGTTCGACGCCCGGTCGATGCGCGCCGCCTGGTAGTAGACGTCCGGAATCGCCCGCAGCCCCGAATAGCAGAGCAGCGCCACCAGCGAGGTCCAGTGCCAGACGTCCATCACCAGCACCGTGACCCAGGCGTCCATGGTATTGGCCGCGTAGTTGTAGTTGATGCCCAGGGCATTGAGCGACGAGCCCATCAGGCCGATGTCGGCGCGGCCGAAGATCTGCCAGATGGTGCCCACCACGTTCCACGGGATCAGCAGCGGCACGGCCAGGATAATCAGCACCGCCGACGACCAGCGCCCCTTGCTCGGCATGGTCAGGGCGATGGCGATCCCCAGGGGGATCTCGATCAGCAGCACACAGGCCGAATAGATGAACTGGCGCAGCAGCGAATCATGCAGGCGCGGGTCGAGCAGCACCTGCTTGTACCAGTCGGCGCCGACGAAGTAGCGGCTGGACTGGTCGAAGATGTCCTGCACCGAGTAATTGACCACGGTCATCATCGGGATCACCGCACTGAAAGCCACCAGTAGAAACACCGGCAACACCAGCCACCAGGCCTTGTTGTTCTGCACTTTGTTCATGGCTGCACCTCGTTCGTGGCCTGTGCCTCCAGCAGGTATTCGTCGGCGTAGACCATCAGCCACTGCGCCGGGAAACTGATATAGGCACGGCCCTGCGGCACCGGCTTGTCCTCGGCCAGGCGCACTTTCAGGGTGGCGCCGTCGAGGTTCAGGGTCAGGATCTTGTAGGTGCCCAGGTCCTCGACATGGAGCACGTCAGCCTGCAGCGCCTCCTCGTAGGGCTCGTCCCACACATGGATGAACTCCGGGCGGATGCCGACCTTCAGGCTCCGGTAGTCGGTCGCGGCGATCCGCTGCTGCAGGGCCTCGGGCAATGCCAGATGGATCCCGGCGAACCCGACGCCACCGGCCTCGGCCCGGACCTCGATCAGGTTCATCCCCGGGCTGCCGATGAAGTAGCCGACAAAGGTGTGGCTCGGGCGCTCGAACAGCTCCCGCGGCGTGCCGAACTGGACGATCTGCCCGCCGTACATCACCGCGATCTTGTCGGCGAAGGTCGAGGCCTCGAGCTGGTCGTGGGTGACGTAGACCATGGTGATGTTGAACTGCTCGTGGATCTGCTTGAGCTTGAGCTTGCGCCGCAGCTTCCACTTCAGGTGCGGGTCGATCACCGTCAGCGGCTCGTCGAACAGGATCGCCGACACGTCGTCGCGCACCAGGCCGCGGCCCATGGAGACCTTCTGCTTTTCGTCGGCGCTGAGGTTGCGCGCCTTCTTGTTCAGCAGCGCCTGCAGGTCGAGCACCTCGGCGATCTCCTGCACCTTGCTGTGGACCCTGGCCTCGGCCATGCCCTGGTTGCGCAACGGAAAGGCCAGATTGTCGAACACGGTCATGGTGTCGTAGACCACCGGGAACTGGAAAACCTGGGCGATATTGCGCATGGATGGGCTAAGTTCGTTGACCACCCGGGTATCGAACAGCACCTGCCCCTGGGAAGGGCTGAGCAGTCCGGAAATGATGTTGAGCAAGGTCGACTTGCCGCAGCCGGACGGCCCGAGCAAGGCATAGGCCCCGCCCTGCTCCCAGACATGGTTCATCTCCCGGATCGCATAGTCCTCGGGACCGGCCGGGGCGCTGGTGTAACTGTGTGCGAGGTTGTGCAAACGGATCTCGGCCATCAGGCAACCCTCGCGACGCGCCGTCCCGGTGCCTGGACCAGACGGCCCTGGGCATCGAAGACGAACAGTTTGTGGGTGGGGATATAAATGCGGATCGGCGCGTCGACGTCATACTCATGCACGCCGGGCAGGTGCAGCACCAGCAGGAAGTGCTCGTTGCGCACATGGAGAAAGGTTTCCGAACCGCTGATCTCCGCCACCTCGACGGTCACCGCCAGCTCCAGGTCGTCGTCGTTGCTCGGCACCAGGGAGATATGGCTGGGCCGCACGCCAAAGCGGAACTCGCCCTCGCCCACCGGGCGCAAATCCACGTTCAGGGGAAAGTGCACGAAATTGGCGAAGCTCACTTCATTGCCGGCGATGCGCCCCGGCATCAGGTTGATCGGCGGCTCGGAGAACAGCTCGGCGGCCAGCACCGTCTGCGGCTGGTGATAGACCTCGGCGGTCTTGCCGCTCTGCACCAGGCGCCCCTCATGCAGGACGGTGGTGGTGCCCCCCAGGGCCAGCGCCTCGTTGGGTTCGGTGGTGGCGTAGATGGCGATGGTATGGCGGGCCTGGAACAGCTCGCGCATCTCCTGGCGCAGCTCTTCGCGCAGCTTGTAGTCGAGGTTGACCAACGGCTCGTCGAACAGGATCAGCTCGGCATCCTTGACCAGCGCCCGGGCCATGGCCGTGCGCTGCTGCTGGCCGCCGGAGAGTTCCAGCGGATGGCGCTGCAGGAACTTCTCGATCCGCAGCATCTTCGCCGTCTCCAGTACCTTGCTCTCGATCAATTGGGCCGAGACGCCGGCCTGGCGCAACGGCGAGGCAATATTCTCGAACACGGTCATGGTCGGGTAGTTGATGAACTGCTGATAGACCATCGACACGTTGCGCAGGCGCACCGGACACCCGGTGACATCCACGCCGTTCATCAGGATGCGCCCGCTGGCGGGCTTGTCGAGGCCGGCGATCAGGCGCATCAGGCTGGTCTTGCCGGACAGCGTGCGCCCCAGCAGCACATTGAAGGAACCGGGTTCAAAGCGTAGCGAGATGTCATCGATCCAGGTCTGGCCCTCGACGACTCGGCTGACATGCTCCAGCGTTAATGACATGGCTCGGCCTTTTTATTATTGGAGTCAAGCGACCACGGCAGCAGAGCGACTTTCGTGCCAGGACTGCAGTGTCCGGCCAACTCGCTGATAAGACTGGGGTTTATACGAAAGCTGGAAATCCGGGGTTTCCCGACTGAACAGAAATGAACACTGCGCACTGAACAACTGAACAGTCCGGCGGTTGACAATGAACAATCGTGAACAACACTGGATGGACCTTTTCGCCGGTAAACATGCTTTATGTAGCCGCTGCCGCAGGCTGCGATCGAGGCCGCAGGACTGGTAAAGAGTTCCACGCGGTCATGCGGACAAATCGCGTGCTCAGGTTTTGTGGCCGATCGCAGCCTCGCCGGGGCTCGGCAGCGGCTACAGAGCGCGGCACGTCATAACAAGAACAATAAGAGACCCGTCAACATGAGCGCACCCGCCTCGCCGCTGTCTCACGAGACCATCGTCAAGGACTCCTGGAGTCGCTGCCGGGCCTTCGGCCTCAACCACCAGAGCGTGCCCGCCTTCGACCAGTTGCCCGCCGAGCGCATCGCCCAGTTGCTGGAGAGCCAGCAGGCCCTGGTGCAGACCACCCACCAGGAGGTCCTGCCCTATTACGAGAACATCCTCAGCAACTCCAATTGCCTGATCATGCTCGCCGACAACCAGGGCCAGGTCCTGACCTCCTGGGGCACCCAGCGCTTTATCGAGCCCGGCCTGGCCCGGGGTTTCAGCGCCGGCGCCAGCTGGCTGGAACACTGCAGCGGGACCAACGCCATCGGCACCGCCCTGGCCTGCGAGCAGGCGGTGCATATCGAGCACGACGAACACTTTCTCAAGGCCAACCGCTTCATGACCGGCTCGGCCGCGCCGATCTTCGATGCCGAGCGCCGGGTGATCGCAGTGCTCGACGTTTCCAGCGACAGCTACCTGCCGCCATCCCACACCCTGGGCATGGTCAAGATGATGAGCCAGACCGTGGAGAACCGGCTGATCCTCAACCTGTTCCAAGGCCGGCATTTCCAGCTGACCTTCAACACCGGCCTGAACAACCTCGACAGCCAGTGGGCCGGCTTGCTGATCTTCGATGACAGCGGCCAAGTGCTGTCGGCCAACCGCCGCGCCGACAACCTGCTGGGCCTCAGCCTGTCGCGGGTCGCCATCGACAGCCTGTTCAAGGTGTCCCTGCTGGAGTTGCTCAATCAGCCCGAAGGCCTGCCCTTCGCCCTGCAGACCGCCGGGCGCAACCGTTTCCATTGCCTGCTCAAACGTCCGCGGCAGGTGCCGATCCAGCCCCGGGTCTTCGCCGAGGCCGCGGCCCGGCCGGTACCCGCCCCTGCCGACGCCATCAGCCTGAAGACCCTGCACTTCGGCGACAGCCGTGTGGAGAAGGCTGTGCGCCAGGCCGAGCGGTTACTGGAAAAGGACATTCCGCTGCTGATCCACGGCGAGACCGGGGTCGGCAAGGAAGTCTTCGTCAAGGCCCTGCACCAGGCCAGTTCCCGGAGCAAGCAGGCGCTCATCGCCGTCAACTGCGCGGCGATCCCCGCCGAACTGGTGGAGTCCGAACTGTTCGGCTACGAAAAAGGCGCCTTCACCGGCGCCAGCCAGAAAGGCAGCATCGGCCTGATCCGCAAGGCCGACAAAGGCACCCTGTTCCTCGACGAAATCGGCGACATGCCCCTGCCCACCCAGGCCCGCCTGTTGCGTGTGCTGCAAGAGCGCTGCGTACAGCCGGTGGGCAGCAGCGAACTGTTCCCGGTGGACATCCGCATCATCTCGGCCACCAACCGCTCCCTGCGCGAACAAGTGCAACTGGGGCGTTTCCGCGAGGATCTGTATTACCGTATCGGCGGCCTGACCCTGGAATTGCCGCCCCTGCGCGAGCGCAGCGACCGGCAGGCGCTGTTCAAGCGCATCTGGGAGCAACACCGCGAACCGGGCCAATGGACCGGGCTCAGTCGCGAAGTCCAGGACCTGTTCGCGCGCCATCCCTGGCCCGGCAACCTGCGCCAGGTCAGTAGCGTGATGCAGGTGGCGCTGGCCATGGCCGAAGACCAGCCGATCCGCGCCGAGCACCTGCCGGACGACTTCTTCGTCGACCTGGAGCTGGAGCCCGTCGCCAGCCCCGAACCGCCCGGCGACATCGGCCTGGAAGACAGCGCCGACCTGCAACGCCAGCTCAAGGCCGTGGGCGGTAACATCTCCCTGCTGGCGCGGCGGCTGGGGGTCAGTCGCAATACTCTGTACAAGCGCTTGCGACAGCTGGACACATAAAAACCCGGCCTGTCGTCTGTCCCAACTTGGCTGGGCTCCAATATTCTGGCTATATTTGGCCAGAATATTGGAGGAATGCCATGATCACTGTCCCGCTGGCAGAAGCCAAGAACAACCTGTCCAAACTGGTCGACGAGGCCGCCGCCGGACAGGTCATCACCATTGCCAAACATGGCCGCGCCCTCGCCCGCCTGGTGCCCGTCGGCAAGCCGTCGGGGCAACGCATCGGCGCAATGAAAGGCAAGCTGGTGCTGCCCGACGACTTTGACGCCCCCCTGCCGGACGACTTGCTGGATGCCTTCGAAGGAACCCGGGAGTGAGAGTCCTGCTCGACACCCACATCCTGCTCTGGGCCCTCAGCGACGATCCGAAATTGTCCGCCAAGGCGCGAAAGCTGATCGAGGGCGCCGCCGAGATCTATATCAGCGCGGCTTCCTTCTGGGAGATGGCCATCAAGGTGGGCCTGGGCAAGCTCGATGTGGACCTGGAGCAGATCCGCGAATACTGCCTGGCAAGCGGCTTCATCGAACTGGCTATCACCGCTGAACACGCCATAGCGCTGAAAGACCTCGAACACCACCATCGTGATCCCTTCGACCGGCTGATCGTGGCCACCGCCATCAGTGAACCGATGAGACTGCTGAGCGCCGACCCACTGGTTGCCCAGTACAGTCCCTTGGTCATCCTGGTTTGATCCCGCCCGAAAAACTCCCGGCAAACAAAAACCCGCACAAGGCGGGTTTTCGTTTGTAGCCACTACAGCGATCAGTCAGCCAGACGCCAGGTGGTCCCGCCCTTGCCGTCTTCCAGCACCACACCCATGGCGGTGATCTGGTCGCGGATGCGGTCGGATTCGGCCCAGTCCTTGTTGGCACGGGCGGTCAGGCGCGCCTGGATCAGCGCTTCGACCTGGGCCGCGTCGACCCGGCCCGCGGCACCGGCCTGCAGGAAGTCGTCGGCTTCCAGCTGCAGCACGCCCAGCACGTCCGCCAGTTCCCGCAGGCGCGCCGCCAGACCGGCCGCGGCGTCGAGATCGCTCTCGCGCAGGCGGTTGATCTCGCGCACCATCTCGAACAGCACGGCGCAGGCTTCCGGCGTGCCGAAGTCGTCGTTCATCACCTCGGTGAAACGCTCGACAAAGGCTTCGCCACCGGCGGCCGGTACGTTCGGCAGGCCTTTGAGGGCGTGGTAGAAACGCTCCAGGGCGCCCTTGGCGTCCTTGAGGTTGTCTTCCGAGTAGTTGATCGCGCTGCGGTAGTGGCTCGATACCAGCAGGTAACGCACCACTTCCGGATGGTACTTGTCGAGCACATCGCGAATGGTGAAGAAGTTGTTCAAGGACTTGGACATCTTCTCGCCATTGATGCGAATCATGCCGCAGTGCATCCAGGCATTGGCGTAGGTCTTGCCAGTGGCCGCTTCGCTCTGGGCGATCTCGTTCTCGTGGTGCGGAAACTCCAGGTCGCTACCGCCGCCATGAATGTCGAAGGTCTCGCCCAGGCAGCAGGTGGACATCACCGAGCATTCGATGTGCCAGCCCGGACGCCCGGCGCCCCATGGCGACTCCCAGCTCGGTTCGCCCGGCTTGGTGGCTTTCCACAAGACGAAGTCCAGTGGATCTTCCTTCGACTCGTCGACCTCGATCCGTGCACCGATGCGCAGATCCTCGATCTTCTTGCGCGACAACTTGCCGTAGCCCATGAACTTGGCCACGCGGTAGTACACGTCGCCGTTGCCCGGGGCGTAGGCGTAACCCTTGTCGATCAGGGTCTGGATCATGCTCAGCATGCCAGGGATATGCTCCGTGGCGCGTGGCTCCAGGTCCGGCTTCTTGATGTTCAGCCGCGCCTCGTCCTCATGCATCGCAACGATCATGCGTTCGGTCAGCGCATTGAACGGCTCGCCGTTCTCCCGCGCCCGGTTGATGATCTTGTCTTCGATGTCGGTGATGTTGCGCACATAAGTCAGGTTGTAACCGCTGAAGCGCAACCAGCGGGTCACCAGGTCGAAGGCGACCATGCTGCGGCCATGGCCCAGGTGGCAGTAGTCGTACACGGTCATGCCGCACACGTACATGCGCACATTGTTGCCATCCAGCGGCTTGAAGACTTCTTTGCTCTTGGTGAGCGTGTTGTAGATCGTAAGCACGTTAGTTCCTTGACTGAATCACTGACCCCAGGAGTCGCGCAGGGTCACGGTACGGTTGAATACCGGTGCGCCCGGTTTCGAGTCCTTGAGATCCGCGCAGAAGTAGCCTTCGCGCTCGAACTGGAAACGGTCTTCCGGCTGTGCGTTGCCCAGCGAGGGTTCGGCACGACAACCAGTGAGGACCTGCAGGGAGTCAGGGTTGATGTTGTCCAGGAAGCTGGCGCTGTCTTCGGCCTTCTCCGGGTTCGGCGCCGTGGCCGATGCTGCCCAGCCGGACAGCCACCCCACGGCGGACGTGGCCAAGACGCCGACCGCCGCCGATCAGCCGAGCGTCAGCAAGG
>NZ_JBNNVU010000106.1:0-16861 GCF_050280705.1 Pseudomonas sp. NPDC089530
TACCCCCGACCACCTGATGCGCCTGTTCGAACCGGCGCCCGGTCTGGTGGCGGTCCGCCACCCTGCTGGCCGCCAACCAGGGCGTCTGGCTGCGGGGCCAGGCCGCGGACGCGCGGCCACTGCCGCCGGCCCTGGCGGCCATGCACGGGGAGTTGGCCAAGGACTTTGCGCCAGTGATCGAGGACCGCGCCCTGGAAGGCGAACTGCGCCTGTGCCTGCAACGCATTGCCGAACAACACTGGGGGCTGCATGCGTAGTCGGGGCGTGCTGCACGCGGACACCGAGATCCAGGTGCCGTTTTTCGATGTCGACTCCATGCATGTGGTCTGGCACGGGCATTACGTGAAGTACCTCGAAGTCGCCCGTTGCGCCCTGCTCGACAAGCTCGGCCACAACTACAACCAGATGCTCGAGTCCGGCTACGCCTGGCCGGTGATCGACCTGCAACTGCGCTACGTGCGCGGCGCGGTATTCGGGCAGAAGCTCAACGTCCGCGCCAGCCTGGTGGAGTGGGAAAACCGCCTGAAGATCAACTACCTGATCACCGACCTGGAAAGCGGCGAACGCCTGACCCGCGCCAGCTCGGTGCAGGTGGCCGTGGAGCTCGCCAGCCGCGAGATGCAACTGGCCTCGCCCAGGGTATTCACCGAGGCCGTGCAAAGGATGCTGCCATGAGAGCCTTGCGCAGCCTGCGCCCACTGAGCCTGCTGCTGGCCCTCGGCTTCAGCTCGCTGGCCCAGGCCTTCGACCTGCAACAGCTCAGCGACCAGTTGGCCAAGCCCGAGGTGATCCACGGCGGTTTCGTTCAGGAAAAACACCTGCGGGCCCTGCCCCAGCCGCTGACCAGCAAGGGCCGCTTCGTCCTGGCGAAAGACCATGGCCTGTTGTGGCTGCTGCAAACCCCGCTGCAACAGGACTACCGCATCACCGGCAAGGGCATCGCCCGTCGCGATGCCGGCGGCTGGCAAATGCTGCCGGGCAAAAACGCCGGGGCCGAACAGAACCGCCTGTTCCTCGCCGTGCTGCAAGGCGACAGCAGCGGCCTGCAGCGGGACTTCGAGCTGGCCCTGTCCGGCGATG
This sequence comes from Pseudomonas sp. NPDC089530, assembly GCF_050280705.1. Lineage (NCBI taxonomy): Bacteria > Pseudomonadati > Pseudomonadota > Gammaproteobacteria > Pseudomonadales > Pseudomonadaceae > Pseudomonas > Pseudomonas sp. NPDC089530. Next base: position 1,081 of record NZ_JBNNVU010000106.1, read on the forward strand.
CCACGGCCTGGAAACTGACCCTGACCCCACGTTCGCTGTTGCTCAAGCAGGTGTTCACCCGGATCGACATCGACGGCGGCGAACTGGTGCAGCGCATCGAGCTGCTGGAAACCCAGGGCGACAGCACGCTGCTGAAGATGCACGACAGCACCAGCAACCAACCGCTGAGCGACGCGGAGCAACATGATTTTGCCGAGTGAACGCGGGTGGCCGCGCCTGTTCCTGCTCCTGCTGGTGGCCGTGCTGGCCCTGGCCGGCTGGCAATGGCGCCATGGCGCGCCGCTGTCGGCCAACCTCATGGAACTGGTGCCGGGCACCGACCCCGACGCGCTGGAGCTCAAGGCCGAACAGCGCATGCAAGAACCGCTGAACCGCGAAATGCTGGTGCTGGTGGGGCACGCCGAGCGCCAGCAGGCCATCGCCATGGCCCAGCGCCTGGGCGAGCAGTGGCAAGCCAGCGGACTGTTCGAGAAGGTCCAGTGGAACCTGCAGGCCGACCTGCCGGAGCTGCGCAGCCAACTGCTGCAAGGACGCCTGGCGATGCTCTCTGCCGCCGACCGTCAGCAACTGATCGAGCATCCCGAGGCCTTTATCCAGCAGCGCGTCCAGGCACTGTTCGATCCCTTCGGCGGCTTCAGCCTGGTGCCGAGCCAGGATGACTGGCTGGGCCTGACCGGACGCATCCAGAACAGCCAGCCGCAACGCGGCGCGGTGCAACTGGACATCGGCAGCGGCGCCCTGATCGCCGATGCCGACGGCAAGAGCTGGGTGCTGCTGCGGGCGCGCACCACCGGCAACGCCTTCGACATGCAACTGCCGCTGCAAGTCGCGGCCCTGCTGCAGCACAGCCGCGAACAGGCGGCCCAGGCCGATGTCCAGCTGCTGGCGGCCAGCGGCCTGCTGTACGCCGCCAACGGCCAGCAGCAGGCCAGCCGCGAGATCACCTGGGTCGGCGGCGGCGCTACCGCCGGCATCCTCCTGCTGCTGTTGCTCGCCTTCCGCCGCTGGCGGGTGTTGCTGGCGTTCGTCCCGGTGCTGGTGGGCATGCTGTTCGGCGCAGTGGCCTGCGTGGCCTTCTTCGGCCGCATGCATGTGATGACCCTGGTACTGGGGTCGAGCCTGATCGGCGTCGCCGTCGACTACCCGCTGCACTACCTGTCCAAGGGCTGGAGCCTGCAACCCTGGCGCAGCTGGCCGGCGCTGCGCCTGACCCTGCCGGGCCTGACCCTGAGCCTGGCCACCAGTTGCATCGGCTACCTGGCGCTGGCCTGGACGCCGTTCCCGGCTCTGACCCAGATCGCCGTGTTCTCCGCCGCCGGCCTGCTGGGCGCCTACCTGAGCGCGGTGTGCCTGCTGCCGGCGCTGCTGCGGGGCATGGCGCTGCAACCGGCGCAATGGCCGCTGCGGGTGGCCGCGAGGCTGGTCGAGCTGCGCCTGCGGCTACTGCAGCGGGTGCCCAGCCACTGGCTGCTGGCGCTGCTGCTCGCCTTCTGCGCCGGCGGTCTGTGGCACCTGGAAAGCCGTAACGATATCCGCCAGTGGGTGGGCGCACCGCTGCCCTTGCAGAACGAAGCCCAGGCCATCGCCCGGATCACCGGCTACCAGCCCACCAGCCAGTTCTTCCTGGTGCGCGCCGCCGATCAGCCACAGTTGCTCGAACGCCTCAAAGCCCTCAGCGAGCGCCTGGAGCAGTTGGTGAGCCTGGAAAAACTCCAGGGCTACCTGTCGCTCAACCAGTTGCTGAACCAACCCGCCGATCAGCAGAAGCTGCGCGAGGCCCTGCGCAAGCTGCCGCAGTTCTGGCAGCCGCTGCTGGCGCTGGGCGTACCCGAGACCGCCCTGCAAGCCGAACTGGCGCAACTGCAGGCGCTGCCCGACCAAGACATCGATGCCACCCTGCAAGGTCCCCTGGCCGAGCCTTACCGCACCCTGTGGCTGGGGCCCACCGCCGATGGCGTGGCGGCCATGGTCAGCCTGCAGGGGCTGAACAACCCGCAGCTGCTGCAGGTACAGGCCCAGGATCTGCCCGGGGTGCAACTGGTGGACCGCCTGGGCGAGCTGAATCGGGTGTTCGCCGCTACCCAGATCAGCGCCGCCGAGCTCAAGCTCGCCTCCTGCGTGCTGATCGTGTTGCTGCTGGTCGTACCGTTCGGCCCGGGCGGCGCCCTGCGCATCGTCGCCCTGCCGCTGCTGGCGGCCCTGTGCAGCCTCGCCAGCCTGGGCTGGCTGGGGCAACCCCTGACCCTGTTCAGCCTGTTCGGCCTGTTGCTGGTGACCGCCATCAGCGTCGACTACGCCATCCTCATGCGCGAACAGGTCGGCGGGGCCGCCGTGAGCCTGCTGGGCACCCTGCTCGCCGCCCTGACCACCTGGCTGTCGTTCGGCCTGCTGGCGATCTCCAGCACCCCGGCGATCAGCAACTTCGGCCTGGCGGTGAGCCTGGGCCTGGCCTTCAGCTTTCTCCTGGCGCCCTGGGCCGGCCACCAGCAGCACCCTGCAATGGAGCCCAGCCAGCGATGATCGCCCTGTTCTGGTTCATGGCGTTGCTGCTGTTCGCGCTCGCCACCCGCATCGGCAGCCGTTTCGGCCTGATCCCGATCGTCAGCCAGTTACTGTTGGCGACCTTCGGCCTGCCGCTGCTGATGCTGTTCTGGATCGAGCCGCACTGGCAGTTGAGCGGTGCCCAACTGGTCGCGCCCGGCTGGCTGAAAAACCTGTACGGCCTGAGCTTCGCCCTGCTGCTGGGGCACATCCTCAGTGACGTGATCGACCTGCGCCTGGACCGCCAGAGCCTGAAGATCGCCCTGCCGAGTTTCGCCATTCCCTTCGCCTGTGGCCTGGCCACCGCCGTCTGGCTGCTGCCGGCGCAACCCTGGCTGAGTTCCCTGGCGGTCGGCCTGCTGTTCGCCATCACTGCGATCCCGGTGCTGTACCTGTACCTGCGGCACATCGACTACCCGCCGCCGGCGACCCGGCGCCTGGTGCAGACCGCGATCCTCATCGACCTCAGCTGCTGGACCCTGTTCGGCGTCGCCCAGGGCAGCCTGCACCTGAGCAGCCTGCTGCTGCCCCTGGGCGGCGCCTGCCTGCCGCTGCTCCTGCGCGGCCTCGGCCTGCGCCAGCCGCTGCTGCACAGCCTGGGTTTCTTCGGCCTGCTGATGGTGGCCGAACACTACAAGCTCAACGCGCTGATTCTCGGCATCGGCTACCTGTTGTGCATGGCCCTGCTCAAGGTGCCGCTGGTGCTGCCGTTAAAGGCAGCCTGGATGAGCCGCTTGCAGACCGGCCTCGCGATCCCGCTGATCCTCACGTTCGGCATCGTGCAGATCGACGTGCACAGCGCCATGGGCAGCCTCGGCTGGGTCCAGCTGGGCGCCCTGCTACTGTTGCCGATAGCCAGCAAGTTGCTCGGCAACTGGCTCGGCCTGGGCTGGGCCGGCAGCTCCTTCGCGGGCGCCAGCCGCTGGCGGGAAAGCCTGCTGCTGAACATTCGCGGGCTGAGCGAGATCGTCTTTCTCAACCTGCTGCTGCAACAACAGCTGATCAGCCCGGCGCTGTATTTCGCACTGATGCTCATGGGGCTGGTCGCCACCCTGTTGCCAGCCCTGGCCGGGCTGCACCGAACACCGTTGGTCCCTCTGAACCTGAATGTCGCCGAACCGGCAAGGAGCCCCAGTGCCAAGAGTTGAAATGGAACGCCGCGAGGTGGTGGTGATCGGTGCCGGCCCGGCGGGCGCCATCGCCGCCGCGCTGCTCAAGGCCAAGGGCCACGACGTGCTGATCGTCGAGCGCCAGCACTTCCCGCGATTTTCGATCGGCGAAAGCCTGCTGTCGCACTGCCTGGATTTCGTCGAAGAGGCCGGCATGCTCGACGCGGTCAACGCCGCCGGCTTCCAGCTGAAGAACGGCGCCGCCTTCGCCTGGGGCGAGCGTTACAGCGCCTTCGATTTCGGCGACACCTTCAGCGCCGGCAAGCCCACCACCTTCCAGGTACAGCGCGCCGACTTCGACCAGTTGCTGGCCGATCAGGCCGCCTTGCAAGGCGTCGAAGTGCGTTATGGCGAAACCCTCGTCAGCGCCGACTTCAGCCTCGACCGACCACAGTTGCAGGTGCTGCGCGAAGACGGCAGCGAATACTGCGTGCAAGCCGCTTTCGTCCTCGACGCCAGTGGCTACGGCCGTGTGCTGCCGCGCCTGCTGGACCTGGAGGCGCCATCGAACTTTCCGCTGCGCCAGGCGGTGTTCACCCATGTCGAAGACCGTATCGACAGCCCGGGCTTCGACCGGGAAAAGATCCTGGTCAGCATTCACCCGACAAAACGCGACATCTGGTTCTGGACCATCCCGTTCAGCAACGGCCGCTGCTCGGTCGGCGTGGTGGCGGCCCAGGAGCATTTTGCTGGCCGCGATCACGACCTGGACCAGTGCCTGCGCGGTTTCATCGCCGAGACCCCGAGCCTGGCCAAGGTGCTGCGCAACGCCGTCTGGGACACCCCGGCGCGGACCCTCGGCGGCTACTCGGCCAACGTCAAGACCCTGCATGGCCCGGGCTTCGCGCTGCTGGGCAATGCCGCGGAATTCCTCGACCCGGTGTTCTCCTCCGGGGTGACCATCGCCATGCGTTCGGCGAGCATGGCCGCCGCCGTGCTGCATCGCCAGTTGCAGGGCGAAAGCGTCGATTGGGAAAGCCAGTTCGCCGCGCCCCTCAAGCGCGGCGTCGACACCTTCCGCTGCTACGTCGAAGGCTGGTACGCCGGCACCTTCCAGGATGTGATCTTCCACCCGGGCAGCTCGTCGGATATCCGCCGGATGATCAGTTCGATCCTCGCCGGCTATGCCTGGGACGAGCGCAACCCGTTCGTCAGCGAGCCCAAGCGACGGCTGCGCATGCTCTCGGAAATCTGCGCCAAGGAAGCACCATGAACGACGCTCCGTCACAGTACCTGAGCGCCAGCTACGTCGAGGAAACCCGTTTCGGCTTCTGGTTCCTGCGCAGCCATACCTGGCAGCACCATGTGCTGCGGGTGGCGATCGACGACCTGCGCCGCCTGTTCGACAACCCGCCGCCGGCCAACCCGGTGCTGCTGGATGCCGGCTGCGGCCAGGGCAAGTCGTTCCAGCACCTGCACCAGGTCTTCGCCCCCCGGCGCCTGATCGGCCTGGACGCCGACCCGCACAGCCTCAAGCTCAGCCGCGAAGAAGCGGCGCGCCAGGCCATGCAGGTCGAGTTGATCGGCAGCGACTGCGCGACCCTGAAGGTCGCGGACGCCAGCGTCGACCTGCTGTTCTGCCACCAGACCTTCCATCACCTGGTGGAGCAGGAAAAGGCCCTCGCCGAGTTCTATCGTGTCCTTAAGCCGGGCGGTTACCTGCTGTTCGCCGAATCCACCGAGGCCTACATCGACACCTGGGTGATCCGCTGGCTGTTCCGCCACCCGATGCACGTGCAGAAAAGCGCGGCGCAGTACCTGGAAATGATCCGCCGACAGGGTTTTGAATTCAGCCCACGGAATGTGTCTTATCCCTATCTGTGGTGGAGCCGGGCCAAGGACTTCGGGCTGCTGGAACGCTTCGGCCTGCGCCGCCCGAAACCCTTTGGCCAACGGGAAGAAACCCTGGTCAATGTGGTCGCCCGCAAACCCCTGCACGAAGGTGCCGCTGGATGATCCGAGCCCTGCTCGTCGGTTGCCTGCTGTTGCTGAGCGCCTGCGCCAGCCAGCCGCCGCTGCCCGAGAAGACCCCGAGCCTGGCCCTGCCGCTGCAACTGCATGTCGAGCGGCAACAGGCCGGGCAGCGTCAGGACTGGCTGCTGGTGATCCAGGCCGAAGGGCCCGGCATCCGCTGGTCGCTGATCGACCCGCTGGGCATCCCCCTGGCGCGCCAGCGCCTGCTCGACGGCCGCTGGCAGGCCGACGGCCTGCTGCCGCCGAACCCGGAGGCCCGCGAGCTGTTCGCCGCGCTGCTATTCGCCCTGACGCCCGCGGGAGAACTGCGAGATAATTATCCAGCCGCCCGGCAGCACGGCGCGCAGCGTGACCTCGACCCGCACTGGCGGATCCGCTACCGCCAGGCCCTGGATTTCCGCCTGGAGCTGCCCCGGGGCCTGTACTACCACATCAGCCCGCTGACCGCCGAGGACGCCCCATGACGGCCTACCTGAATGCCCTCGGGGTGATTTGCGCCCTGGGGCGCGACAAGCAGCAAGTGGCCCGCAGCCTGTTTGCCGGCGACTGCTCCGGCATGCGCGCCGAGGCCGGCTGGGTGCCGGAGCGCAGCCTGCCGGTGGCGGCGGTGCAGGGGCCCCTGGCGAGCATTCCGGCGCAGCTGGGGCAGCACAACAGCCGCAACAACCGGCTGCTGCTGGAGGCCGCCCTGCAGATCCGTGGCGACATCGACCAGGCCATCGCCCGCTACGGCCGCGGCCGCATTGGCGTCGTCCTGGGCACCAGCACCTCGGGCATCGCCGAGGCCAGCCGCGGCATTGCCCAGTACCTGAACAGCCAGTGCTTCCCGGCCGACTACGACTATCGGCAGCAGGAGCTGGGCGCGCCGGCGAACTTCCTCGCCGACTGGCTCGACCTCAGTGGTCCCACCTACGTGATTTCCACCGCCTGCACCTCCAGCGCCCGAGCCCTGATGAGCGCCCGCCGCCTGCTCGACCTGGGCCTGTGCGACGCAGTGCTGTGCGGTGGCGTCGACACCCTGTGTACACTGACCCTCAACGGTTTCTCGGCCCTGGAAGCGGTTTCCGCGCAGCGCTGCAACCCGTTCTCGGTCAACCGCGACGGCATCAACATCGGCGAAGCCGCCGTGCTGTTCCTGATGGCCAAGGAAACCCTCGGCGCCCAGCCGATTGCCTTGCTCGGCGCCGGCGCCAGCTCCGACGCGCACCATATTTCCGCACCGGAGCCCACGGGCCGCGGCGCCCTGCAAGCCATGCAAAAGGCTCTGCACAACGCCGGCCTGCAAGCCGGACAGATCACTTACCTGAACCTGCACGGCACGGCGACCCCGCACAACGACGCCATGGAAAGCCTGGCGGTCGACCAGCTGTTCCCGGCCGGCGTGCCCTGCTCGTCGACCAAGCCCATGAGCGGCCACACCCTGGGCGCCGCCGGCGCGCTGGAGGCGGCGTTCTGCTGGCTGAGCCTGTCCGCCGCCAATACCGAACACACCTTGCCGCCCCATGTCTGGGACGCCCAGGCCGATCCACAACTGCCGCCGCTGCGCTGGGTCACCCGCGCCACCCGCCTGGAGCAGAGCGCTCCACGCTATCTGATGAGCAACTCCTTCGCCTTCGGCGGCAACAACGTCAGCCTGATTATCGGAGACGCCCCATGATTGACTGGCCGCTCGCCGAACTGCTGCCCCACGCGGGGGACATGATCCTGATCGATCAGGTCCTGGGGTTCGATGAAGAGCAGATCCATACCCGCCTCACCGTCAGGCCCGGCGGGTTGTTCAACCGTGCCGACGGCAGCCTGCCAGCCTGGGTCGGCATCGAGCTGATGGCCCAGAGCGTCGCGGCCTATGCCGGTTGCCATGCGCGCCAGAAAGGCAAGCCGGTGGAGCTGGGGTTCCTGCTCGGCACGCGCAAGTTCGAATGCAACGTGGAACACTTCCCGGCCGGCAGCGAGCTGCATATTCACGCCCTGCGCTCCCTGCAGGACGACAGCGGCATGGGGGTCTTCGAGTGCCACCTGAACGGCCCCGGCATCCACGCCCTGGCCCGCCTCAACGTGTACTGTCCGCCACAGGCGGCCAGCTATCTGAACGAATCACCCGCTTCATCCACAGGAATCCAGCCATGACTGAATCCGTACTGGTCACCGGCTCCAGCCGCGGCATCGGCCGCGCCATCGCCCTGCGCCTGGCCCAGGCCGGCCATGACCTGATCCTGCACTGCCGCAATGGCCGCAGCGACGCCGAGGCCGTGCAGGCCGAAGTCCAGGCCCTGGGGCGCCAGGCGCGCATCCTGCAATTCGACGTGGCCGACCGCGCCAGCTGCAAGGCCATCCTCGAAGCCGACGTGGAAGCCCATGGCGCCTACTACGGCGTGGTGCTCAACGCCGGCATGACCCGCGACGGCGCCTTCCCGGCCCTGGGCGAAGACGATTGGGACAGCGTGCTGCGCACCAACCTCGACGGTTTCTACAATGTGCTGCACCCGGTGATGATGCCGATGATCCGGCGCCGCGCCGCCGGGCGCATCGTCTGCATCACCTCGGTGTCCGGGCTGATCGGCAACCGTGGCCAGGTCAACTACAGCGCCTCCAAGGCCGGCCTGATCGGCGCCGCCAAGGCCCTGGCCATCGAGCTGGGCAAACGCAAGATCACCGTCAACTGCGTGGCGCCTGGCTTGATCGACACCGCCATGCTCGACGAGAACGTGCCGGTGGAAGAACTGCTGAAAATGATCCCGGCGCAACGCATGGGCACCCCGGAAGAGGTCGCCGGCGCGGTGAACTTCCTGATGTCCGCCGAGGCCGGCTACATCACCCGCCAGGTACTGGCGGTCAACGGAGGCCTGTGCTGATGAAACGCGTGGTCGTCACCGGCATGGCCGGCATCACTTCGCTGGGCAGCGACTGGGACACCATCGCCGCCCACTTCAAGGCCAACCACAGCGGCATTCGCCGGATGGACGAGTGGGACCGCTTCAGCGAACTCAACACCCGCCTGGCCGGCCCCATCGACGACTTCAAGGTGCCAGGCCACTGGACCCGCAAGCAGCTGCGCAGCATGGGCCGGGTTTCCCGGCTCGCCGTGGGGGCGGCCGAGCAGGCCCTGGCCGATGCCGGCCTGCTGGGCGACGAGTCGATCAAGGACGGGCGCATGGGCGTGGCCTGCGGCTCGTCCACCGGCAGCACCGACGAGATCAAGGCATTCGGCAACATGCTGCTGAACTCGGTGGCCGAGGGCCTCAACGCCAACTCCTACGTGCGCATGATGCCGCACACCACCGCGGCCAATATCAGCATCTTCTTCGGCCTCACCGGGCGCCTGATCCCGACGTCCAGCGCCTGCACCAGCGGCAGCCAGGGCATCGGCTACGCCTACGAGGCAATCAAGTTCGGCCGCCTGCCGCTGATGCTCGCCGGCGGCGCCGAAGAGCTGTGCCCCACCGAAGCCATGGTGTTCGACGCACTCTACGCCACCAGCCTGAAAAACGACGCGCCGCACACCAGCCCACGGCCCTACGACCGCGATCGCGACGGCCTGGTGATCGGTGAAGGCGCCGGCATGCTGGTGCTCGAGGAACTGGAGCATGCCCTGGCCCGTGGCGCCCGGATCCACGCCGAAATCGTCGGCTTCGGCAGCAACGCCGACGGCCAGCACACCACCCGTCCGGAACTGGTCACCATGCGCCGGGCCATGGAGCTGGCCCTGGAAGATGCCGGCCTTGCGCCTTCGGCCATCGGCTACGTCAACGGCCACGGCACGGCTACAGAACAGGGCGACATTGCCGAAACCCTGGCCACCAGCGGCCTGTTCGGCAGCCGGATGCCCATCAGTTCGCAGAAGAGTTTCCTCGGCCACACCCTGGGGGCCTGCGGCGCGCTGGAGTCCTGGTTCAGCATCGAGATGCTCAACCGCGACCTCTACGTGCACACCCTCAACCTCGACGCGGTGGACCCGCAGTGCGGCGAACTGGATTACCTACGCGGCGAATTCCGGCAGATGAGCTGCGACTACGTGATGAACAACAACTTTGCCTTCGGCGGCGTCAACACCTCGCTGATCTTCCGCCGCTGGCCTCAATGACGTTACCCCTGGAGAAAATGGAATGTCTTCCCTGCTTCGCGCAACCCTGATCGTCCTCGCACTGCTGAGCACCGCCGCGTGCACCAGCAAGCGCATGTACACCCCGGAACGTGTGGTTCCGGCGACGATCCACGCCGACCACGAAGAGATGAAGCAGGCGATCCTGAAGAACCTGGTGGCCCGCGGGTGGTCCGTGCAGCGCGTTGGCCCGGAGCTGGTCCAGGCCGAGATCACCGTGCGCGAGAAATACCACGTGGAAATCGATATCCAGTACGCGCCGACCCACTACAAGATCCTCTACCGCGACAGCAGCGGCATGAACTACAAGGACGGCAAGATCCACAAGAACTACATCCGCTGGGTACGCCTGCTGGACAAGGGCATCCTGCGCGAGCTCAAGGACAACCAGAACGAGCGCACCGCGCAACAGCTGTCCCGCGCGGCCCAGGCGATGCCTGCGCCGAACTGATCGGCCGGCCTGAAACGAATCCTCCCACCCGAACCGGCCCCTGCAGGAACGAGCTTGCTCGCGGTGGAACCACCAGGTTTCAGAAACGACAAAGGGCGCCTTTCGGCGCCCTTTCACAAACAGGCTGGCTTGTCATCGCGCTATGCCTGTCCAGCTCTGCGATGGCTGGTTGCCCAAGATCCTCAGAGTCTCACAGGTCCCTTTCGGGTACTCGGGCAGTCTCGCTCGAAGCCCGCCCCCCAGCAACCGTGGCCAACTGCCTTTTCTCGGGAAGAGTCCCCATCAGACTCCCAAAGCCTTGCGGACCGCGGCCTTGACCGCGGCAAGCTCTTCGTCTGAAAGTTGTAAAACTTCATAAATCCGTCGGCCATGGCGGTCTTTACGCCTGATCCGGTCGAGTCGCGGCAGGCCGACCGTGGCAAGCATGTCGCATTTCGCCCAACAGATGAGCTGCCTCCCCTGGAGACGGTTGGCAAGTTGCAGATGATGCCCGAGCACTAACTCAGGTGCCGTGGTACTCAAGGGAACGACCGTCACCAGATGCCGGTTGCTCCTGTGCCTGCGTATGACTACAACGGGCCTGACCTTGACCATCTCCGGGACTTCATATCCCCTGAAGTCGCAGATCAGGACACTGCCTTCCCTGGGCTGATAGTGAAGTGACATCCGTGGCACTCGCGCAAAGAACCCCAGTCTGCGCAATGCCCCGGCAGATGAGCAAACTCGATCCGTTACCCGAAATGTCCACCGTTATCGCCCCCATGCTTCCCACCAACGTTCGCTGGATCAGACCAATCCAGCGCAACCATCGCCTGCGAAAAGCCCGGTTGCCCCGTTACAACTCCGCCTTGCGGGTCAACAGCTCGACAAAGGCCTTGGCCATCGGCGAGCGCTGGTCGGTGCGTTGCGCCAGCCAGACCGCCGAGACGGCCTCGGGGTCGAGCAGCGGTCGATAGACCACACCGTCGATGCGCATGCGCTGGTAGGACGCCGGCAACACCGAGACGCCGAGCCCCGCGGCCACCAGGCCGATGATGGTCATGGCCTCGCCCGCCTCCTGGGCAAAATGCGGGGTGAAGCCGACATCCCGGGCCAGGGTCAGCAACTGCGAATACAGGCCGCTGCCGTAGCTGCGCGGGAAAAACACGAAGGGTTCATGGGCCAGGGCCGCCAGCGCCAGGCCGGCTTCGCTGCCCGCCACCAGCGGGTGCTTGGAACCGAGCACCGCCACCAAAGGTTCGCGCAGCAACTCCACCACGCTCAGCGAATCCGGCAGCGGCAACGGCCGCATGATCCCGACCTGGATCGACTCGTCCTGCAGCGCCTCGGCCACCTGGGTACTGCTCATCTCCCGCAGCTTCAGGTGCACGTCGGGGTAGCGCTGGCGAAAGGTGAAGATCGCCTGGGGAATGCTCGAATTGAAGGGCGCCGACGAGGTGAAGCCGATCTTCAGTTCCCCCAGTTCCCCCCGCTGCGCCCGGCGGGCGACATCCGCGGCCTTGTCGACCTGGGCCAGCACCTGCCGCGCCTCGTCCAGGAACAGCCGCCCTGCTTCGCTGAGTTCGACCCGACGATTGGTACGCTCGAACAGACGCGCCCCCACCTCCTGCTCCAGCACCTGGATCTGCTGGCTCAAGGGCGGCTGGGAGATGCCCAGGACCTGGGCGGCGCGGCCGAAATGCAGCTCTTCGGCCACGGCGATGAAGTAACGCAAGTGACGCAATTCCATGGACACCTCATTAGGTCGCAGAACCTATCAATCAGGTCGAACAATATATTGGAAAGAAACATTAGCCAGCTATATGCTTTTTTTCATTGCCTGACCGGCTGCGCTCCCCCGAGGCCCTCCGTGAAAACCGCCGTCGCTCCACTCGCCCATGAACTCCCTCCCACCGCCCTCGATGAGGTCGTCGCGCCACTGAACGAGGTCTATATCGAGAAAGGCACGCCGCTGTTCATGCGCACGGTGCTGGCACTGTTCTGCGGCGGCTTCGCCACCTTCGCCCTGCTCTACTGCGTGCAACCGATGATGCCGCTGCTGTCCCGGGATTTTTCCATCAACGCGGCACAGAGCAGCCTGATCCTTTCCGTAGCCACCGGCCTGTTGGCCATCGGCCTGCTGGTCACCGGGCCGATTTCCGACCGCATCGGCCGCAAGCCGGTGATGGTGGCCGCCCTGTTCGCCGCCGCGCTGTGCACCCTCGCCAGCGCCCTGATGCCGAGCTGGCACGGGGTACTGGCGATGCGCGCGCTGGTGGGGCTGTCCCTGAGCGGCCTGGCGGCGGTGGCGATGACCTACCTGAGCGAAGAGATCCACCCCCAGCACATCGGCCTGGCCATGGGCCTCTACATCGGCGGCAACGCCATTGGCGGCATGAGCGGACGCCTGATCACCGGCGTGCTGATCGACTTCGTCAGTTGGCACACAGCGATGCTGGTGATCGGCGGCCTGGCGCTGATCGCGGCGGCGGTGTTCTGGAAAATCCTTCCCGAGTCGCGCAACTTCCGCGCCCGCTCGCTGCACCCGCGCAGCCTGCTGGACGGCTTCGTCATGCACTTTCGCGACGCCGGCCTGCCGCTGCTGTTCCTCGAAGCCTTCGTGCTGATGGGCGCGTTCGTCACGCTGTTCAACTACATCGGCTATCGCCTGCTGGCCGAGCCGTATCACCTGGACCAGGCGTTCGTCGGCCTGCTGTCGGTGGTGTACCTGTCGGGGATCTACAGCTCGGCGAAGATCGGCGCCCTGGCCGACCGGCTGGGACGGCGCAAAATGCTGTGGGCCACCATCGTGCTGATGCTCGCCGGCCTCGCCTTGACCCTGCTCACCTCGTTGCCGGTGGTGATCGTCGGCATGCTGATCTTCACCTTCGGCTTCTTCGGCGCCCATTCGGTCGCCAGCAGCTGGATCGGCCGCCGCGCCATCAAGGCCAAGGGCCAGGCCTCGTCGCTGTACCTGTTCAGCTATTACGCCGGATCGAGCATCGCCGGCACGGCGGGCGGGGTGTTCTGGCACCTGGCCGGGTGGAACGGCATCGGTCTGTTTATCGGTGCCCTGCTGGTGGTGGCACTGCTGGTGGCGTTGAAACTGGCCAAGTTGCCACCGCTGGCAACCGCGTAATCCCTCGAACGAACAGGCCGGCGACCAGCCCCAGCGATCTATTCGCCGGGGTCGGTCGCCGGCCTGGGCGACAACTGATGGCTGTCGATCGGCTTACCTGACGATCTCCAGCAGTTCGGCATCGATCTCCCGCTTGATCAGCCCCTTCTCCACTTCGCCGGTCAGCTTGACCTGGGTCTTCTCGTTGAACGCCACCGACGGCAGGATTTCGTCGTCGATCTCGACGGTGATGGTGCCGCTGGCATCCTTGAATTCGTACTTGTCGTCGTTGTTCAGCTTCTTGGTCACGTAGCCCTGCAGCACCACCGGTGTATCGTCCGCGGCATCGTTGGCCGCCGCGACGCTGGTCACGGCGTGGGCACCAGGGCCGGTGTAGCCGGTGGCCAGGGCAGCGGTGCTGAACAGCGGAGCGAGCAACAGAACGAGGTAACGGGTCTTCATGGCAGTCATCCAGTGTGGGTTTCGATGACGCCAGATTAACCAGCCCGACTGAATTCAAACTTAATCCGCCAGGCCCTTTCCCGGGATTGTGTGAAGAGCCCAAAAAAAAGCCCGGCAAATGCCGGGCCTGATTATCAGATCGCGATCACTGGTGATACTGCGCCGACAGTTCGTGCACCGCGCGCAGGAAGGCGCCGGCGTGCTCCGGATCGACTTCCGGGGTGATGCCATGGCCGAGGTTGAACACATGGCCGCTGCCCTTGCCATAGCTGGCGAGGATGCGCGCGACTTCGGCACGGATCGCTTCCGGCTTGGCATAGAGCACGGTCGGGTCCATGTTGCCCTGCAGGGCGACCTTGCCGCCGACCCGCTGGCGCGCTTCGCCGAGGTCGCAGGTCCAGTCCAGGCCCAGGGCGTCGGCCCCGGCGTCGGCAATGCTTTCCAGCCACAGGCCGCCGTTCTTGGTGAACAGGATCACCGGCACCTTGCGCCCTTCGTGCTCGCGGATCAGGCCGCTGACGATCTTGCGCATGTAGGCCAGGGAGAACTCCTGGTAGGCCGCCGCCGACAGGTTGCCGCCCCAGGTGTCGAAGATCTGCACCGCTTGCGCGCCGGCCTTGATCTGGCCGTTGAGGTAGCTGGTGACCGACTGCGCCAGCTTGTCCAGCAGCAGGTGCATGGCGTGCGGGTTGTCGTAGAGCATCGCCTTGGTCTTGCGGAAGTCCTTCGACGAGCCGCCTTCGACCATGTAGGTGGCCAGGGTCCAGGGGCTGCCGGAGAAGCCGATCAGCGGCACGCGGCCGTTGAGTTCGCGGCGGATGGTGCTGACCGCGTCCATCACATAGCCCAGGTCCTTGTGCGGATCGGGGATCGGCAGGGCCTCGATGTCGGCCAGGGTGCTGATGACCTTCTTGAAACGCGGGCCTTCGCCGGTTTCGAAGTACAGGCCCTGCCCCATGGCGTCGGGGATGGTCAGGATGTCGGAGAAGAGGATGGCCGCATCCAACTGTGGATAACGGTCCAGCGGTTGCAGGGTGACTTCGCAGGCGAACTCCGGGTTCATGCACAGGCTCATGAAATCACCGGCGTTGGCACGGCTGGCGCGGTATTCAGGCAGGTAGCGCCCGGCCTGACGCATCATCCACACCGGGGTGACGTCTACGGGTTGCTTGAGCAGGGCACGAAGGAAACGGTCGTTCTTCAGGGCAGTCATGTCGGCATCCGGAAAAAAAGTGGGGGCATTTTCTCAGAGCGCGACGCAAAAGGCACGGCAAGAGCCGTGCCTTTTATCTATAGGGTCAATTTGTCGCGGATTATAAACAGCCTTTTAAGCGTCGCGAGCGAAGGCTAGGCAAGGCGAAAACAGACGAGGAAGCGGAGTTGACAGCTGTCAATGAGCATTCCGAGTCTGTTTTCAACGCAGCATAGCCGAGCGCAGCAGCTTAAACGCCCAGGTAGTCGAGGATGCCTTCGGCGGCGTTACGGCCTTCGAAGATCGCCGTCACCACCAGGTCGGAACCGCGCACCATGTCGCCACCGGCGAAGATTTTCGGGTTGCTGGTCTGGTGCTTGTACTGGCCCTGTTCCGGCGCCACGACGCGGCCCTGGCTGTCGGTCTGGATGCTGAACTGCTCGAACCACGGCGCCGGGCTCGGGCGGAAACCGAAGGCGATGACCACGGCATCGGCCGGGATGATCTCCTCGGAACCCGGGATCGGCTCGGGGCTGCGACGGCCACGGGCATCCGGCTCGCCGAGACGGGTCTCGACCACCTTCACGCCTTCGACCTTGTCTTCGCCGACAATGGCGATCGGCTGGCGGTTGTAGAGGAACTTCACGCCTTCTTCCTTGGCGTTCTTCACCTCTTTGCGCGAGCCCGGCATGTTCGCTTCGTCACGCCGATAGGCACAGGTCACCGCCTTGGCGCCCTGGCGGATCGACGTGCGGTTGCAGTCCATCGCCGTGTCGCCGCCGCCCAGGACCACGAC
>NZ_JBNNVU010000107.1:0-16821 GCF_050280705.1 Pseudomonas sp. NPDC089530
CGTACAGGTCACGGGTCCGGCTGAAGCGGTGCGGCTGGTAGACCATCACCAGGCGACGCTCTGGCCAGCCACCGCGCACGGCCTTGATGATGGCCATGGCTTTTCTCCTTGCGGTTGTGGCCCTGGGGCCTATTCGAGTACCACTTCGAGGTCGAGGTGGCACAGCCTGCGATAAATCTCTTCCTTGCGTTCTCGCACTGCGTGGTTCTGCGGCAACAACTCACAGCAGCTATGCAGGAGGTGCAGCACTTCCAACGCAAGATCGGGCTCCCAGGCGTGCAGGCCCGAGCTCTGTAATTCTTGGTCGAGGGTTTCCAGCTGGGTCTTGGCCAGTTCGTATTTCTTGGCCATGAAGCACAGCCGCGCCAGGCTGAGCTGCCAGAAGAACCGCACGCGCCCGCCGTGGGCGTTCTGCAGGCCTTGCTTGAGAACCTGCACGGCGGCCTTGAGGCCGTCCTTGCGCAGGATCGGCAAGACCTCTTCGAGGGCTTCTTCCCAGGCCGGCTGGACGGTGGTGGTCTCGACCTTGCGCGGCGCGCTGGCGCTTTGCAGATGGGGCATGACATGGGCGCTGATCCAGCTGCGGGTGGCCGGATCGGCGAAGGGCGCGCCGTCGTGGAAACGCAGTTCGACCACGCCCGGCAGACGCTGCAGCAGGAGCGCGAAGTGAAACTCCACTTCGCGCATCGCCTGGTCGGCGTTCAGCCCCTGCAGGCATTCCCAGACCATGCGCTGGCCGTCGAACCAGAACGGCGCCCGGGCCAGGCTGGCTTCGAGCTCCACCAATAGGTCCGCGTATTGCCCGTTGGCGTAACGCTCCTGATAGGCCTTCAGCTTGTCGGCCGGCAGCCCGCGCAATGCGGTGACCTGCTCGGCATTACGTTCGGGAACGGCGTCGATGGGCAGCCACAGCATGGTGCGGTTCAGGCGCAGGGCACGCACATCGGTGGCCTTCTGCTTGAGCCACCAGGCGTTCAGCGGACGGGCGCTTTCCTGCATCGCACGCAGGGCTTTCTGCGCTTCCTTCTCGTTGTCGATAGGCGCGCCGGGGGTGAACAGCTGGGTCGCGGCCTGCTTGACCTGCGCCACCACCGCGCCCACGGCGCCGGGCTCCGGCTGGTTATCGGCGGCGCGCTGGATCATGGTCGACAGCCGGCGGCAGATCGGCAGCAGCAGGGGCGCGTCGTCACCCAGGTGCTGGGTGAGCGCGGCATCGAGCCCTTCCAGGTGCTCCACCAGGCGGCGGAACAGCGGCAACTGCTCCTTGACCGCGACGTTTTCGCCCAGCACCTGCTCCAGACGCGGCACCAGCCAACCGATGGCGGCGGAGCGGGTACGCAGTTTGGCGGGGTGGATGTGCGCCCAGTGCTGTTCGCACAGGTGCTGCAAGAGACCAACGCCGGCCAACAGGCCGGGGAAGGATTCGCGCTGGTACAAGGCCCAGGTGAGCCAGGCGGCGACCCGCAGATCCTTGGACTGGGTACGCAGCAGCGCTTCGCTGTTTTCGAGGATTTTCAGCCAGTCGATCTGACCGCTTTCATGCATGGATTGGGCTTTGCCCAGCTCGCTTTCCAGCGCCTCGTATTCGCTGGAGAAGCGAACGTCCTCGCCCGCAAAACTCTCTTTGGAAATAGAGGCCTTGGCGAGTTCGAGGTAATGGGCAGAAAGTTTACTTGAGTAGGACATCCATGGCCTTTTTGGTGATTACGGTCTATACGCACGCGAGACTTTCGACGTGCCGGACAGTATCAAAGAGCAATTGCTTCTACTCATCCAATTGAGTCTTGCTCTTTCAAGAGGGCGCATCGTAATCAGTATGATGGCCACTAGCAAGCATCGCCTCGAACAACAAGACGAACTGTCATAGGCGACTCGTAAGAGATTGCCCTATATATGACAGGGGTTCCCCTTAGACCATCAGTTGAATCCCTATTCCAACCAGAGGCGCCGGAAGCCGCGAGCCAGAGCGCTGCGTGATATGAACCAGAGATTGGCCCAATGATTAAGGGGCAATGCCGGGCAGTGTCGGAAAGTGCCAGGGGTAGGAATAATCTTAATTCTGAACTTTTATAAAAGTTCAGTCGGAGAAAACATCGGGCAACTTCAGGAAGTGCCACCAATATGATGGCACCACTGATGCTAGTTCGCCACTTGGCAATCTGTATGTTTTTTGAACAGTACAGATGAGCCCCTCAAAACTTGCGCAGCACACTCTCTTCTTTATATGCCGAACAGTCGCCCATAAAAAATGGGCATCCGAATTATTCGGCTTGCCCATTTTTCAATACGGTTCTCCCCGCTATCCAGGGAGTTCGCAACAGTTATGGATTGACGCTGTCTTTCAGCGATTTGCCTGGCTTGAAGGCTACGGTGTTGCTGGCCTTGATCTTCACCGGCTCGCCGGTTTGCGGATTCTTGCCGGTACGGGCACCACGGTGACGCTGCAGGAAGGTTCCGAAACCCACCAGGGTGACGCTGTCTTTACGGTGCAGGGCGCCGGTGATTTCTTCGAGAACGGCGTTGAGAACGCGGTTGGCCTGTTCTTTGGTCAGATCCGCTTTTTCAGCAATTGCAGCAGCGAGTTCTGGTTTACGCATAGTGAAGCCTCTTTGACGGTTTTTTGTTGTTATGTCCGTGCTGTTCTTCCGGAACAGCGCCCAAGGCGCCGCAGGCTCTACTCTGCGGCAGACGGGTGTGAGGATGGCACGCGGTTAGGAGTGGCGCCAGTCTCTGCGCGACCTTTGTAGTGGCAAACGCACGATTATTCCGACAGAACGACCAGTATTTAGGCCAACAAGCCGGGGAGCTCCTTGTTCAGCGCCAGCTTGTCCATGACGGCGGCGCCGGTCAGGGCATAACCCAGCAGTTTGCCGCCGGCATCGCGACACAGGGCCTTGATGTCGGCGCCCTGCCCTTCGACCGTCCACACGCCTTCCAGACCGCGTGGCGGCGGCGACACCACCAACGGGCAGACCGGGGTTTTCACGGTGATCGGCATCGGGCCGTAGCTGACCGCCGTCGGGTTGCCGGCCAGGGTCTGTGCCAGCGCTCGCGCACAGCTCATCAGGGGCATGACGTACAGCAAATTCAGCCCATCGACCTCGGCGCAGTCGCCCAGGGCATAGATGTTGGCGTGGGACGTCTTGAGATGACGGTCCACCACCACCCCACGGTTGACCATCAGCCCTGCAGCGGCTGCCAGGTCGATGCGCGGACGCAGGCCGATCGCCGAGACCACCAGGTCGCAGGCGATGACCTGGCCGTCGGACAGATGCGCCTCGAGCCCGTCCGCCGTGCGCTGCAAGCGGTTGAGCACCGGCCCCAGGTGGAAGCGGGCGCCCAGGCTTTCGAGCCCGGCCTGTACCGCGGCGGCGGCCGCCGGGTGCAGCAGGGTTGGCATGACCTGCTCGCAAGGCGCCACCAGGTCCACTTCATAACCGCCGAGAATCAGGTCGTTGGCGAACTCGCAGCCGATCAGGCCGGCGCCCAGCAGCAGTACCCGGCGCTTGCCGGCCGCAGCGGCGCGAAAGCGCGCGTAGTCTTCCAGGTCGTTGATCGGGAAGATCAGCTCGCCGGCATCGCCCTCTACCGGTACACGCACGGTTTCCGCGCCCCAGGCCAGGATCAGGTCGCGGTAGTTCACCGCTTCCTCACCGATCCACAGGCGCTTGTGGCCAGGGTCGATACCGCTGATGCGGGTGTGGGTGCGCACCTCGGCCTTCAACTGCTCGGCCATGGCCCCAGGCTCGGCCATGCTCAGGCCGTCGGCCTCCTTGTTCTTGCCAAAGCCGGTGGACAGCATCGGTTTGGAATAGGAACGCCCGTCATCCGCGGTGATCAGCAGCAGCGGCGTTTCGCTATCGAGCTTGCGAAATTCCCGGGCCAGGTTGTAGCCGGCCAGCCCGGTTCCCACGATGACGACAGGTGCACTCATTCATTACTCCTTTAATTAAGGGGCCCCCATAGTCCGGGGGAACTCGCAGACCGGGATCAGCCGATCTCGATCATTTCGAAATCCATCTTGCCGACCCCGCAATCCGGGCAGAGCCAGTCTTCAGGCACATCTTCCCAGCGGGTACCCGGCAGGATTCCGTCGTCTGGCCAGCCATCGGCTTCGTTGTAGATCAGGCCGCAGACCACACATTGCCACTTCTTCATTTACGCGTTTCCTCAGGTTTCAGGCTGTTGCCGGCAGGATGGTCGATGAATCGACTCTGGATGACGCCAGGAAGGCGCGCCCGGCCCAGCGCGTTTTGTACTGATGAGTACCGGCGGATGCAAGCACGTTTGCCACGGGCTGCCACTGCGTTCCGGAAAAATCCACGGCCGCCATGGTAAGCTCGCGACCTCATTTGCTGCCAATAACGACCCACTGTGCCGCACTCAACGCTTCCATTTTCCACCCCGGACTGGCGCTCGCAAAGCCGCCTGGCTCCCCTCCCCGACGCACGAACCCTCGACTGGCTGTTCGACGAAGGTTCGCTGACCCGGCGCCTGACCCGGCTCTCCGATGACGGTTTCAGCATCACGCCGCTGGTCGAAGGCTGGCAGACCTTGCGTGACGACGAATGCGCCGTGCTGGACCTGCCGCCAGCCAGCCAGGGCTGGGTCCGCGAGACCTATCTGCGCGGGCGCGGCCAGGCCTGGGTGTTCGCCCGCAGCGTGGCGGCCCGCAGCGCCCTGGAGAGCGGCGGACTGAACCTGGACGAACTGGGCAGCCGCTCCCTGGGTGAACTGCTGTTCTGCGACCAGGCTTTTGCGCGGCGCCCCATCGAAGTCTGCCATTACCCCCGCCCGTGGCTGCCCGCCGAAGCCCAGGCCGATGGCCTCTGGGCCCGGCGTTCGCGCTTCGACCGCGGGACGCTGAGCGTGCTGGTCGCCGAAATCTTCCTGCCGTCCCTGTGGCGCGCCGTCGGCGCCCAGCCGGAGAACCGCTGATGTACCAGAGCCTGCTCAAATCCCTCAACCGCCTGAACCCGCGCGCCTGGGACTTTATCCAGCTGACCCGCATGGACAAGCCGATCGGCATCTACCTGCTGCTCTGGCCGACCCTCTGGGCCCTGTGGATTGCCGGGAAAGGCTCGCCATCGCTGGCCAACATCGTGATCTTCGTGCTCGGCGTGACCCTGACCCGGGCCGGCGGCTGCGTGATCAACGACTGGGCCGACCGCAAGGTCGACGGCCATGTGAAGCGCACCGAACAGCGTCCGCTGGCCAGCGGCAAGATCCGCTCCCGGGAAGCCCTGGTGTTCTTCGCCGTGCTGATGTTCATCAGTTTCCTGCTGGTGCTATGCACCAACGCGGCAACTATCTGGCTGTCCCTGGGCGGCCTGGCGCTGGCGGCGACCTACCCCTTCATGAAGCGCTACACCTATTACCCGCAAGTGGTGCTGGGCGCGGCCTTCTCCTGGGGCATCCCGATGGCCTTCACCGCCGAAACCGGTGAACTGCCGGCCGTCGCCTGGCTACTGTTCATCGCCAACCTGCTGTGGACCGTGGGCTACGACACTTATTACGCGATGACCGACCGCGACGATGACCTGAAGATCGGGGTGAAATCCACCGCGATCCTGTTCGGCGAAGCCGACCGGGTGATCATCCTGAGCCTGCAGGGCCTGGCGCTGGCGTGCCTGCTGCTGGCGGGTGCGCGCTTCGAACTGGGGGTCTGGTTCCACCTGGGCTTGCTGGTGGCGGCCGGCTGTTTTGCCTGGGAGTTCTGGTACACCCGCGATCGCGAGCGGATGAAGTGCTTCAAGGCCTTTCTACATAACCACTGGGCGGGGCTGGCGATTTTCCTGGGAATAGTCCTGGATTACGCGGTTCGCTGAGGATCGGAATCGCGGGCAAGCCTCGCGCCTGCAAATGAGGCTTGCCCGCGGCGGTCAATCAGGCTTGGCCACTTTCCAGGCGCCATCCATCTTGCCGTCGCCGGTCATGTCGCCGGCTTTCTTGTCCATCATGAAGGTGTACAACGGTTTGCCGTCGTAGGCCCATTGCATGGAGCCGTCGTTACGCTTGATGACGGTCCACTCGCCCATGGACTTGTCGGTCGCCTTAGCCGCCAGAGGCGGCCAGTTGGTGGCGCATGCGTCGTTGCACATGGACTTGCCGCCGGCATCCTTGGCAAAGGTGTACAGGGTCATGCCCTTGTGATCGACGAACATGCCGTCTTTGGTCATCGCCGGGTCCGCAGCGGACGCCAGCCCCGGCAGGGCCAGCGCGGCGCTCACCAACAGGGCTTTCCAGGATTGCTTCAGTTGAGTCATAGAAACCTTCTTTTGTGGTTGTCAGGAATCGGACCCAAAGCTTAGTCCACGAATGCAGCCCCTGCCGCAGCACCTAAAATACTGTCACACGACTGCAATAATTCCGTTATCTAATGCGGCGCAAGACAGTTAAATGACAAGAGGAACAAGCATGGTTGGCAGGAGCATTCTGATCGTTGACGACGAAGCGCCCATTCGCGAAATGATCGCCGTTGCGTTGGAAATGGCCGGCTACGACTGCCTGGAGGCGGAGAACTCCCAGCAGGCCCATGCCATCATCATCGACCGCAAGCCCGACCTGATCTTGCTCGACTGGATGCTGCCCGGCACCTCCGGCATCGAGCTGGCCCGCCGCCTGAAACGCGATGAGCTGACCGGCGACATCCCGATCATCATGCTCACCGCCAAGGGCGAAGAGGACAACAAGATCCAGGGCCTGGAAGTCGGCGCCGACGACTACATCACCAAACCTTTTTCCCCGCGCGAGCTGGTAGCCCGCCTGAAAGCCGTGCTGCGCCGCGCCGGCCCGACCGACGGCGAGGCGCCGATCGAAGTCGGCGGCCTGCTGCTGGACCCGATCAGCCACCGGGTGACCATCGACGGCAAACCGGCCGAGATGGGCCCGACCGAATACCGCCTGCTGCAATTCTTCATGACCCACCAGGAACGCGCCTACACCCGTGGCCAGTTGCTGGACCAGGTCTGGGGCGGCAACGTGTATGTCGAAGAGCGTACCGTCGACGTGCATATCCGCCGCCTGCGCAAAGCCTTGGGCGACGCCTACGAGAATCTGGTACAAACCGTGCGCGGCACCGGCTACCGTTTCTCCACCAAGGCCTGAAGCCGGGCCTCTTCGCCAGACGCTTTACAAGGACGCGTGTTAAGTGAACCAGAACTGGCATGGCACCCTGATTCGCCACATGCTGCTGTTGATCACCGGCTGCCTGCTGGTGGGTCTGATCAGCGGGTACTACGGCTGGAGCCTGGCCATCGGCCTGGGGGTCTATCTGGCCTGGACCCTCAAGCAGCTGCTGCGCCTGCACGAATGGCTGCGCCTGCACCAGCCCGACGAAGCTCCGCCCGACGGCTACGGCCTGTGGGGCGAGGTATTCGACAGCATCTATCACCTGCAACGCCGCGACCAACGGGTGCGCGGGCGCCTGCAAGCGGTGATCGACCGGGTCCAGGAATCCACCGCGGCGCTCAAGGACGCGGTGATCATGCTCGACAGCGACGGCAACCTGGAGTGGTGGAACCGCGCCGCGGAAACCCTGCTGGGCCTGAAGACTCCACAGGACAGCGGCCAGCCGGTGACCAACCTGGTGCGCCATCCGCGCTTCAAGGAGTACTTCGAGCAGGACAACTACAACGAACCGCTGGAAATTCCCTCGCCGACCAACGACCGCGTGCGCATCCAGCTGTACATCACCCGCTACGGCAACAATGAACACCTGATGCTGGTGCGCGATGTGACCCGCATCCACCAGCTGGAACAGATGCGCAAGGACTTCATCGCCAACGTGTCCCACGAACTGCGCACGCCGCTGACGGTGATCTGCGGCTACCTGGAAACCCTGCTCGACAACGTCGAGGAACTGAACCCGCGCTGGAACCGCGCCCTGCAGCAGATGCAGCAGCAAGGCGGGCGCATGCAGACCCTGCTCAACGACCTGCTGCTGTTGGCCAAGCTGGAAGCCACCGACTACCCGTCGGACAACCATCCGGTGCCGATCGATGTACTGCTGCAGTCGATCAAGAGCGATGCCCAGGCCCTGTCCGGGGAGCGCAACCAGCGCATTACCCTGGAGGCCGATGCGGCTATCCAGCTCAAGGGCAGCGAGGCGGAACTGCGCAGCGCCTTTTCCAACCTGGTGTTCAACGCCGTGAAATACACCCCGGCCGAAGGCAGCATCCGCATCCGCTGGTGGGGCGACGAGCAAGGCGCGCACCTGAGCGTGCAGGACTCCGGCATCGGCATCGACAGCAAGCACCTGCCGCGCCTGACCGAACGCTTCTACCGGGTCGACTCCAGCCGCAACTCCAACACCGGCGGCACCGGCCTGGGTCTGGCCATCGTCAAGCACGTGCTGCTGCGCCATCGGGCACGTCTGGAAATCAGCAGCGTGCCGGGCCACGGCAGCACATTCACCTGCCATTTCGCCCCGGCCCAGATGAAAAGATTCCGCGCCGACACCCTGACCGACCAGCGCTGACAGCCACGCGCCACTAGGCAATCGCCCTGCCAGCCGCTACATTGGCTGGCTTGCGCCTGTCGTTGTGGCCGCGCATTTCTCTCTTTTTCGAATACACGGAACCCGCAAAACCCCATCATGGACCCTTCCCCTGGTTTTACCCTCGCGTCTCTTTTCGCCGACTTCGGCATGATTCTTTTTGCACTGCTCCTGGTTCTGCTCAACGGCTTTTTCGTAGCCGCCGAGTTCGCCATGGTCAAACTGCGCTCGACCCGGGTCGAGGCCATCGCCCATAAGAACGGCTGGCGCGGGCAGATCCTGCGCACCGTACACAGCCAGCTGGATGCCTATCTCTCCGCGTGCCAGCTGGGTATCACCCTGGCCTCCCTGGGCCTGGGCTGGGTCGGTGAACCAGCCTTCGCGCACCTGCTGGCGCCGCTGCTCAGCGCCGTGGGCGTGGACTCGCCGGAAGTGGTCAAGGCCGTGTCGTTCTTTACCGCCTTCTTCATCATTTCCTACCTGCACATCGTGGTCGGCGAGCTGGCGCCCAAGTCCTGGGCCATCCGCAAGCCCGAACTGCTGTCGCTGTGGACGGCGGTGCCGCTGTACCTGTTCTACTGGCTGATGTACCCGGCGATCTACCTGCTCAACGCCAGCGCCAACACCATCCTGCGTATCGCCGGCCAGGGCGAGCCCGGCCCGCATCACGAGCACCACTACAGCCGTGAAGAACTGAAGCTGATCCTGCACTCCAGCCGTGGCCAGGACCCCAGCGACCAGGGCATGCGCGTCCTGGCTTCGGCCGTGGAAATGGGCGAGCTGGAAGTGGTGGACTGGGCCAACTCCCGGGAAGACCTGATCAGCGTGGAGTTCAACGCCCCGCTGAAGCAGATCCTCGCCCTGTTCCGCCGCCACAAGTTCAGCCGCTACCCGGTCTACGACAGCGAGCGCAACGAGTTCGTCGGCCTGCTGCACATCAAGGACCTGCTGCTGGAACTGGCGGCGCTGGACCATATCCCGGAATCGTTCAACCTGGCCGAGCTGACCCGCCCGCTGGAGCGCGTGTCCCGGCACATGCCGCTGTCGCAGCTGCTGGAGCAGTTCCGTAAAGGCGGTTCGCACTTCGCCCTGGTGGAAGAAGCCGACGGCAAGATCATCGGCTACCTGACCATGGAAGACGTGCTGGAAGTGCTGGTCGGCGATATCCAGGACGAACACCGCAAGGCCGAGCGCGGCATCCTCGCCTACCAGCCCGGCAAACTGCTGGTGCGCGGCGACACCCCGCTGTTCAAGGTCGAGCGCCTGCTGGGCATCGACCTGGACCATATCGAGGCGGAAACCCTCGCCGGCCTGGTCTACGAGACCCTGAAACGGGTCCCGGAAGAA
Source organism: Pseudomonas sp. NPDC089530 (assembly GCF_050280705.1). Taxonomy (NCBI): domain Bacteria; kingdom Pseudomonadati; phylum Pseudomonadota; class Gammaproteobacteria; order Pseudomonadales; family Pseudomonadaceae; genus Pseudomonas; species Pseudomonas sp. NPDC089530. The sequence goes on from NZ_JBNNVU010000107.1 coordinate 9,845, forward strand.
GAAGAGGTCATGGAAGTCGAAGGCCTGCGCATCATCATCAAGAAGATGAAAGGCCCGAAAATCGTCCTGGCCAAGGTGCTGATGCTCGATTGAGCAAGGCCTGACAGCTCGCTCCTGCAATGAACGGCATCTGCCTGCAGGAGCGAGTTGCTCGCGATAATCTCCCGAAATACCGCCATCCCACCTTTCTCCCCGCCTACTTCCCGGCTACTTCCCGCCTAGCGCGAAGTTCGGCAGGCTGCCTATCGGCTGGTTGAACTGATAGGGAATCGACACCAGCCCCAGGCCAGTATTGCGCTGCACCACGAAGTGCAGGTGCGGGCCACTGCTGTTGCCGGTGTTGCCCGACAACGCCAGCGGGCTGCCCACCACGACCCGCTGGCCTTCGCGCACGCTCACCGAGCCGCGCTTGAGGTGCAGGTACACGCCCATGGTGCCGTCGTTGTGCAGCACCCGCACGAAGTTGCCGGACGGGTCGGTGCCGCGCCCGCTCTGGCGGTTCTCGGTCTTCACCACCACCCCGGCACGCGCGGCGATGATCGGCGTGCCCTCGGGCATGGCGATGTCCATGGCATACCGGCTCTTGGGGCCGTAGTGGCTGTACTGGCCGTTGGCGCCCTGGGTCAGGCGAAACGGTCCGCCCCGCCAGGGCAACGGGTAACGATAGGCCTGGGTGGCCCCTGAGGGGTCGCCCAGGGAATAACGGAACTGCGGGACATAGATCAGCGGCTTGCCCGCCTGCGTGGCCATGAGCAGCGCCAGGCGCTGTCGGCTGCGGGCCGGCAGGACCCGGCGAATCGGTTGCTTGGGTGCGCCACGGACGTTCTTCAAGCCGGTAAACCCCAGCTCGATCTCCACGGGCGCATGCAGCTCGTTACGCACATAGATGCTGTCGACGCCCCAGCTCTTCTCGATATCCACGCGCACCTGGCGCTCCAGATGCTCGACCATCCGATCGCGAAACACGAATACCTGGGCGCCTGGCGTGGGACGGTCACTGTAGGACACCACTCCGTTGGCATCGGTGGACTTGTAGATGGTCATGGCCACCGCCGAGGTGGCAACCACCCACAAGCCGCAGGAAAACAGCAAGCGTGTGAGCATGGGCAAGATTCTTGGAAAAAGTCCTTACGTGAGGCTAGCAGCCCTAAATGGACTTTGTATGAATCAGCTCGATGCCAGAGGTTCCGCACCCGACGAACCGAAATGGATATCGACGCGCAGTTGCGCGGCGTCGGAGAGGTTCACCAACGCATCCAGGGAAAATTTGCTGATCTTGCCGCTGAGCACGTCGTTGAGGCGCGGCTGGGTGATATTGAGCCGCCTGGCGGCCTCCTTCTGCGAAACACCCCAGGCCTTGATGGTCTTGCCCAGCTCCAGCATGAGCTTGGAACGCAGGCGCATGTTGGCGGCTTCCTGGGGCGAACCTTCGAGCGCGTCCCAGACACTGGTGAAACGCGCGGTATGCATGTGATCGGTCATGGTGTGAACTTATCTCCTGAAGTCTGGCCCGAGCCAGCTCGATGTCCCGCGCTTCGGTCCGGCGGCTGGTCTTGCGCATGGCGTGCAGCACATAGATCGCCGCAGGCCGGTTGGCCACGTAAAACACCCGAAACGCCCCTGAGTCCTCGCTGATCCTGATCTCGAACACCCCCGGCCCCACGGTTTTCATCGACCGGCAGTCATAGGGGTGCTCGCCCTGCTGCAACAGATCCAGCTGAAAACCCGCGGCTCTTCGCGCATCCAGCGGAAAAGCCCGGAGATCCCGCAGCGCGCTCCCGACAAACACCACATCCTTGTGCCTAGGCATCGAACCTCTCCCGTTGCTGACAGCAGAGAGGTTAAACAACCCGACTGCCACAGCGTGCAGCCGGGTTGTTTCAAAGCATGGCCAGATACGAGAACAGCCGAAAGCACAGAGCACAATTTATATCCATATAGATATAAATCAACCTTGAACACCAGGAATCAGACACACGGCATCAAACCACCGCCCTCCCCCAGCGCCTTGTGCTGCGTGGTCTGTAGCCCATCGCAGCCATTATCCGGCACCCAATACGACGCCAGGCGCGGATGCCCCAAGCCATCGTCATCGGAGGGCAAAGGCGGGGTTCGGGAAAGTGTTTGCAGCAGGTTTCGCGCGGCATTCAGGTACAGGCCGGCGCTGATCCGGATCGATCGGCAAAACGAAAGGAAGTCAGAGATGGAACAAAGGGCCATGCGGGGATCCTGAAAATCCGCGCAACCTCTGTAGCCGCTGCCGAGCCCCGCGAGGCTGCGATCGACCCCGCAGGGGGCGCCGGATCTCAAGAGTGCTGGAGGACCTGCGGTCCTATCGCAGGCTCGGCCGCGGCTACAGGGTGTCGAGCGGTACGACACCCATCAGCAGCGACGAAAGCGCCTCAGCCCGCGCCAGGAACGAAGTGCTTCTGCGCCGTGCCCCGGGCGATCAGGCGGGAGATGTAGTCGAGCTTCTGCGCGTCCTGGTCGACGAAACGGAAGGTCAGCTGCAGCCACTCGCTGTCCGGCTTCGGCTCATAGGCCACCACCGCATGCAGGTAGCCGTTCAGACGCGCCACTTCGGCGTTGTCGCCCTGCTCCAGGTCCAGCACCGCGCTGTCGAGCACCTGAGGCAGGTTCTCGCTGCGCTTCACCACCAGCAGCGCCTCCTTGATGCTCAGGGCCTTGATCACGCATTGCTGGGTGCCGCCAGGCAGACGCAACTGGCCCTGGCCACGACCGCCCGAGGCCGCGGCGGCAGGCGCTGGCGCCTTGACTGGCGGGCTGTTGAGCAGGCCCCGGGAAGGGGCTGCCGCCGGAGCCGGAGCCGCGACAGTGGCAGGCTTGGCGAACGGATTGACCACCGCGGCCGCAGCCGGCGCGGTGCCTACGACTTCCGCCTTGCCACCGGTCAGGGCGCTCAGGGAATCGTTGCCGAAGGCCGAGTTCATCTTGGTCGGTGCGCTGTTCATCAGCGTGTCGAGCTTGCCGACCTTGTTCAGCGCCTGCTTGACCTTGGTCAGCAGCTGCTCGTTGGTGAACGGCTTGCTGACGTAGCCGGAGACGCCGGCCTGGATGGCCTGTACCACGTTCTCCTTGTCGCCACGGCTGGTGACCATGACGAACGGCATGGCCTTCATGGACTCCTGGCTGCGGCACCAGGTCAGCAGCTCCAGGCCGGACATTTCCGGCATTTCCCAGTCGCACAGGACCAGGTCGAACGCTTCACGGGCCAGCAGGGCCTGGGCTTTACGGCCGTTGATGGCGTCTTCGATCTTGATGCCAGGGAAGTAGTTGCGCAGACATTTCTTCACCAGGTCACGAATGAACGAAGCGTCATCCACCACCAACACACTTACCTTACTCATCGACCACCCCTTAAAAAATCCCGGCTAGCATAACGCTTTACTGATGGCACTTTGCCAAAACTCTTCAGTCACGCCAGGACTTTTCGTTCGCGGGCGCTGCTTTTCAAGTTCGATCCCGTAAACAAAAACGCCCGGCCAAAAGGCCGGGCGCTTCTTCGGGCAACCTTACTTATCGTCAGCTTCACCCGGAACATTAGCGGATTCGGCACTTGTGCCTTCAACTTCTTCCTTCATCCGCTTCAGGCCCATATGGCGCACATCGGTGCCGCGCACCAGGTAGATCACCAGCTCGGAAATGTTGCGTGCGTGGTCACCGATCCGCTCCAGGGAACGCAGGACCCAGATGATGCTCAGAACCCGCGAGATAGAGCGCGGGTCTTCCATCATGTAGGTGGCCAGCTCACGCAGCGCGGTCTTGTACTCGCGGTCGATGATCTTGTCGTACTGGGCCACCGACAGCGCCAGGTCGGCGTCGAAACGGGCAAAGGCATCCAGCGCATCGCGGACCATGTTGCGCACCTGGTCGCCGATATGCCGCACTTCCACGTAGCCACGCGGGGCCTCGCCTTCTTCGCACAACTGGATGGCGCGACGGGCGATCTTGGTCGATTCGTCGCCGATGCGCTCCAGGTCGATCACCGACTTGGAGATGCTGATGATCAACCGCAGGTCGGAAGCCGCCGGCTGGCGACGAGCGAGAATGCGCAGGCATTCTTCGTCGATGTTGCGTTCCATCTGGTTGATCTGTTCATCGATCTCGCGCACCTGCTGGGCGAGCCCCGAATCGGCCTCGATCAGCGCGGTGACGGCATCGTTGACTTGTTTCTCGACCAGCCCGCCCATCGCCAGGAGGTGGCTGCGCACCTCCTCGAGTTCGGCGTTGAACTGCTGGGAGATGTGGTGAGTAAGGCCTTCTTTGGAAATCATCTGGTTCGCTCCGCGAAAGTTGCAAGCTTCAAGCTGCAAGCTTCAAGCAGTTATGTGTAGATCCTGATATCGCACCGCTTCTTTCTTGCCGCCTGCAGCTCGACGCTTGCGGCTGCCCTGCTAGCCGTAACGACCGGTGATGTAGTCTTCGGTCTGCTTCTTCGCCGGGTTGGTGAACAAGGTGTCGGTGTCGCCGAATTCCACCAGTTTGCCCATGTACATGAACGCCGTGTAGTCGGAGACCCGGGCGGCCTGCTGCATGTTGTGGGTCACGATCACGATGGTGAACTTGGATTTCAGTTCGTAGATCAGTTCCTCGACTTTCAGGGTGGAGATCGGGTCGAGTGCCGAGCACGGCTCGTCGAGCAGCAGCACTTCCGGCTCCACGGCGATGGTCCGGGCGATCACCAGACGCTGCTGCTGGCCGCCGGACAGGCCGAGTGCCGAGTCGTGCAGGCGGTCCTTGACCTCGTCCCACAGCGCCGCGCCCTTGAGCGCCCACTCCACGGCTTCGTCGAGGATGCGCTTTTTGTTGATGCCCTGGATACGCAGGCCGTAGACCACGTTCTCGTAGATGGTTTTCGGGAACGGGTTGGGCTTCTGGAACACCATGCCCACCCGGCGGCGCAGCTCGGCCACGTCTTCGCCCTTGCGGTAGATGTTGTTGCCGTAGAGGTTGATCTCACCTTCCACGCGGCAGCCGTCCACCAGGTCGTTCATGCGGTTGAAGGTGCGCAGCAGGGTCGACTTGCCGCAGCCGGACGGGCCGATGAAGGCGGTCACGCGCTGCTTCGGAATGTTCATGCTGACGTCGAACAACGCCTGCTTTTCACCGTAGAACAGGCTCAGGCCCGGGACTTCGATGGCCACGGTTTCCTGCTCCAGGCTCAGGCTCTGCTTGTCGCGGCCCAGGGCCGACATATTGATGCCGTGGGTATGTGCTTCTTGCTGCATGGGTAACTCCCTGCGCTAACAAATTCGTTTCAGTGGGCCGCGGCGAAAAGGCCTGCGGTGGCGCCTTCTCTGTAGGAGCGAGGCTTGCCAGCGAAGCGAGGGGGAACCCAACGCACTGTCTGCGTCTGGAAGATCCCATCGCGAGCAAGCTTCGCTCCTACAGGTAGGGCGGCCATTAACTATCCAGTGCCTTGTACTTCTCGCGCAGGTGGTTACGGATCCACACCGCCGACAGGTTGAGTACCGCGATCACCAGTACCAGCAGCAGCGCCGTGGCGTACACCAGCGGCCGCGCGGCCTCGACGTTCGGGCTCTGGAAGCCGACGTCGTAGATATGGAAGCCCAGGTGCATGATCTTCTGGTCCAGGTGCAGGTACGGATAGTTTCCGTCCACTGGCAGCGACGGCGCCAGCTTCACCACACCCACCAGCATCAGCGGCGCCACTTCGCCGGCGGCACGGGCCACCGCGAGGATCATGCCGGTCATCATCGCCGGGCTGGCCATGGGCAGCACGATCTTCCACAGGGTTTCCGCCTTGGTCGCGCCCAGGGCCAGGGAGCCTTCGCGCACGGTACGCGGGATCCGCGCCAGGCCTTCCTCGGTGGCCACGATCACCACCGGCACCGCCAGCAGCGCCAGGGTCAGCGACGCCCAGAGCAGGCCCGGGGTGCCGAAGGTCGGGGCCGGGAGCGCCTCGGGGAAGAACAGCCGGTCGAGGGAACCGCCCAGCACATAGACGAAGAAGCCCAGGCCGAACACGCCGTAGACGATGGCCGGAACGCCCGCCAGGTTGTTCACCGCGATGCGGATCACCCGGGTCAGGGTGTTCTGCTTGGCGTATTCGCGCAGGTACACCGCGGCCAGTACGCCGAACGGGGTGACGATCATGGCCATGATCAGGGTCATCATCACGGTGCCGAAGATCGCCGGGAAGATACCGCCTTCGGTATTGGCTTCACGCGGGTCGTCGCTGAGGAACTCCCAGACCTTGCTGAAGTAGAAACCCAGCTTGGTGAAGGTGCCCATGGCGTTCGGCTGGTAGGCATGCACCACCTTGCCCAGGCCGATTTCCAGTTCCTTGCCGTTGGCATCGCGGGCGGTCAGGCTGTCGCGGTTGAACTGCGCATGCAGGTCGCTCAGGCGCGCTTCGACTTCCTGGTAACGGGCGTTCAGCTCGGCGCGCTCGCTGTCCATGTCGGCCTGGGCGGCGGCATCGAGCTTGCCGTCCAGTTCCAGCTTGCGACCGTGCAGACGGATCCGCTCCAGACCGGAGTTGATCGCACCGATGTCGACCTTCTCCAGGGTCTTGAGCTGGGCTGCCAGCTTGTTCACCCGCTCGATCCGCGCCTGCAGTTCCGGCCAGGCGGCTTCGCCTTCGGCGATCACCTTGCCGTTTTCCTTGACGTTGACCAGGTAGCCGTAGAAGTTGCCCCACTCGCGGCGCTCGATGGCCATCAGCTCCGGCGGCGTGGTCTGGTTGGTCAGCCAGTCGCCGACGATCCAGGTGAAGTCGTTGCCGTTCAGGTCACGGTTGCCGACCTTGATCAGCTCGCGGGTCATGAACTCCGGGCCTTCGTCCGGCACCGGCAGGCCGGCGCTCTTGAGCCGCGCCCGCGGCACTTCTTCCTTCTGCCGATGCTGTCGAACAGGCCCTCGACAAAGAACCGCTCCCACATCGGCCCGATCCGCGCGCTGTCGGTTTTTTGTTCGTCGGCATTGCAGGTGCG
>NZ_JBNNVU010000108.1:0-16298 GCF_050280705.1 Pseudomonas sp. NPDC089530
TACTGATCCAGAATGATTTGACCCCAAAAAATAGATATCAACCTACTGCTACAAAATTCAGGGAGAAAAATGGGGCCTGGGGCCTGGGCTGGGAAGTCTGGCTCAACGGCATGGAAGTGACTCAGTTCACCTACTTCCAGCAGGCCGGTGGCATCGAGTGCTACCCGGTGACCGGCGAGATCACCTATGGCCTGGAACGCCTGGCCATGTACCTGCAGGGCGTGGACTCGGTCTACGACCTGGTCTGGGCCGACGGTCCGTTCGGCAAGGTCACCTACGGCGACGTGTTCCACCAGAACGAAGTGGAGCAGTCGACCTACAACTTCGAACACGCCAACGTCGAGAAGCTGTTCGAACTGTTCGATTTCTATGAAAGCGAAGCCAAGCGCCTGATCGAACTGGATCAGCCGCTGCCGTTGCCGAGCTATGAAATGGTCCTCAAGGCCTCGCACACCTTCAACCTGCTGGATGCCCGTCGCGCGATTTCCGTGACCGCGCGTCAGCAGTACATCCTGCGTGTGCGCACCCTGGCGCGTTCCGTCGCGCAAGCCTACCTGCTGGCCCGCGCCAAGCTGGGCTTCCCGATGGCAACCCCGGACCTGCGTGATGAAGTGTTGGCTAAGTTGGAGGCGGCACAATGAGTGCGCAAGATTTTCTGGTTGAACTGGGCACTGAAGAACTGCCACCCAAAGCACTGAACACCCTGGCCGAAGCCTTCCTGAGCGGTATCGAAAAAGGCCTGCAGGCCGCCGGCCTGAACTTCGAAGCCAAGCATGTCTACGCCGCTCCGCGCCGCCTGGCGGTGATGATCCGCGGGCTGGCCACCCAGCAGCCGGATCGCAGCATCAACCTCGACGGCCCGCCACGCCAGGCCGCCTTCGACGCCGAAGGCAACCCGACCCAGGCCGCCCTGGGCTTCGCCAAGAAATGTGGCGTGGACCTGAGCGAAATCGACCAGAGCGGACCGAAGCTGCGCTACAGCCAGAGCATCAAGGGCAAGCCGACCGCCAGCCTGCTGCCGACCATCGTCGAAGACTCGCTGAACGACCTGCCGATTCCGAAACGCATGCGTTGGGCCGCGCGCAAGGAAGAGTTCGTGCGTCCGACCCAATGGCTGGTGATGCTGCTGGGCGATGAAGTCATCGACTGCACCATCCTCGCCCAGAAAGCCGGTCGCGACTCCCGCGGCCATCGCTTCCATCACCCGCAGAGCGTGCGCATCACCTCGCCGGCCAACTACCTGGACGACCTGCGTGCCGCCTACGTGCTGGCCGACGCCAACGAGCGTCGCGAGCTGATCAGCAAGCGCACCGAAGAGCTGGCGCGCATGCAGGAAGGCACCGCCATCGTGCCGGCCGACCTGCTGGACGAAGTGACCGCCCTGGTGGAATGGCCAGTGCCGCTGGTGTGCTCGTTCGAGGAGCGTTTCCTCGAAGTGCCCCAGGAGGCCCTGATCACCACCATGCAGGACAACCAGAAGTACTTCTGCCTGCTGGACGTCGACGGCAAGCTGCTGCCGCGCTTCATCACCGTGGCCAACATCGAAAGCAAGGACCCGCGCCAGATCATCGAGGGTAACGAGAAAGTCGTGCGCCCACGCCTGACCGACGCCGAGTTCTTCTTCAAGCAGGACAAGAAGCAGAAGCTCGAAGACTTCAACCAGCGCCTGCAGAACGTGGTGTTCCAGGAGAAGCTGGGCAGCGTCTACGACAAGGCCGAGCGCGTCTCGAAACTGGCTGCCTTCATCGCCCCGCACATCGGCGGCGACGCCCAGCGCGCAGCCCGTGCCGGCATCCTGTCCAAGTGCGACCTGGCCACCGAAATGGTCGGCGAGTTCCCGGAAATGCAAGGCATCGCCGGTTACTACTACGCCCTCAATGACGGCGAGCCGGAAGACGTCGCCCTGGCGCTGAACGAGCAGTACATGCCGCGCGGTGCCGGCGCCGAACTGCCAAGCACCCTCACCGGTGCCGCCGTGGCCATCGCCGACAAGCTCGACACCCTGGTCGGCATCTTCGGCATCGGCATGCTGCCAACCGGCAGCAAGGACCCCTACGCCCTGCGTCGTGCCGCCCTGGGCGTGCTGCGCATCCTGATCGACAAGAAGCTCGACCTGGACCTGACCGATGCCGTGGCTTTCGCCGTCGCTGCGTTCGGCACCAAGGTCAAGGCCGCCGGCCTGGCCGACCAGGTGCTGGAGTTCATCTTCGACCGTCTGCGTGCCCGTTACGAAGACGAAGGCGTGGATGTCGCCACCTACCTGTCGGTCCGTGCCCTGAAGCCGGGTTCGGCCCTGGACTTCGACCAGCGCGTACAGGCCGTGCAGGCCTTCCGCAAGCTGCCGGAAGCCGAGGCACTGGCGGCCGTGAACAAGCGCGTGTCGAACCTGATCAGCAAAGCCGAGCCGACCATCTTCACCGATGTCGATCCAGGCCTGTTCGCCGACGCCAAGGAGTTCTCGCTCAACTCGGCCATCGTCAAAGCGGAAAACGCGGTCAAGCCATTGATGGCCCAGCGTGACTACGCCGAGGCCCTGGCGCGCCTGGCCAGCCTGCGCGAGCCGGTAGACGCCTTCTTCGAAGCCGTGATGGTCAATGCCGACGACCTCGGCGTGCGCAAGAACCGCTACGCCATGCTGGCGCGCCTGCGTGGCCTGTTCCTCAACATTGCCGATATTTCCGTACTGAGCTGATGACGTTGAAACTGCTGATTCTCGATCGGGACGGGGTGATCAATCACGACTCCGACGCTTACATCAAATCGGTGGAGGAGTGGATTCCGCTCCCCGGCTCGATCGAAGCCATCGCGCAGTTGAGCAAGGCCGGCTGGACGGTAGCGGTCGCTACCAATCAGTCGGGCATCGCTCGCGGTTACTACGATGTCGCCACCCTCGAGGCCATGCACCAGCGCCTGCGCGCCCTGGTGGCCGAGCAGGGCGGCGAACTCGGCCTCATCGTCTACTGCCCCCATGGCCCGGACGAAGGCTGCGATTGCCGCAAACCCAAGCCCGGCATGTTGCAGACCATTGCCCGGCACTACCGGGTGGACCTCGCGGGTTGTTGGTTTGTGGGCGACAGTCTCGGTGACCTGGAAGCCGCAAAAGCCGTCGATTCTCAGCCAGTTTTGGTAAAGACCGGGAAAGGCGAAAAGACCCTGGGGAAAACCCTACCGGCAGGCACCTTGATTTTTGACGACCTGGCGGCAGTTGCCGCTGAACTTATCCACAATTAGAGCTCTTCCGACATCCTGGCCAGGGACTGTTCGGGGGTGCGCTTTTTCAGAGGCGGGCAATGCCCGCAACGGTAAACGCCGCTATGTCGATCGTGCAGGCAATCAGAACCTTCTTCTTTTACCTGCTGCTGGGCACCAGTTCGTTGCTGTGGTGCTCCCTGAGCTTTTTTATCGCGCCCTTTCTGCCGTTCAAGGCGCGCTATCGCTTCATCAACGTCTATTGGTGCCGCTGCGCATTGTGGCTGGCCAAGGTGTTTCTCAAGATCAACGTGGAAGTGAAGGGCGCGGAAAACATCCCTGAACGACCTTGCGTGATCGTCTCGAACCACCAGAGCACCTGGGAGACGTTCTTTCTCTCGGCCTATTTCTCACCCCTGAGCCAAGTGCTCAAGCGTGAACTGCTGTACGTGCCGTTCTTCGGCTGGGCCATGGCCATGCTGCGCCCGATCGCCATCGACCGTGACAATCCCAAGGCCGCGCTCAAGCAGGTGGCCAGCAAGGGCGACGAGTTGCTCAAGGACAACGTCTGGGTCCTGATCTTCCCGGAAGGCACCCGGGTGCCCTATGGCCAGATCGGCAAGTTCTCCCGCAGCGGCAGCGCCCTGGCGGTCAACGCCGACCTGCCCGTGCTGCCCGTGGCCCACAACGCCGGCAAGTTCTGGCCGAAGACCGGCTGGATCAGGCACCCCGGGACCATCACCGTGATGATCGGCGCGCCAATGCATGCCGAAGGCTCCGGCCCCCGGGCTATCGCCGAGCTCAACGACCGGGTCGCGGCCTGGAACGAACAGGCGCAGCGGGACATGGGGTCGCTGCCTCCGGTCGCGGCGGCGCCGGACAAAATGGCGGGCTGAGTTTCTGTGGATAACCTGTGTACCGTTTCCCTGAAATCTGTCGTATTTATTAACTAGGCTTATGATTTATATAGATATTTCCTAACCTCATAAAACCTTGGAAAACGTGCATAAGTTTTTATGACGACCGTGCTTTCCCCTCACCAAAGGGTTTGAAAGCAGCAGCTGATCCAACCGGAACCCATGCCCCGACCCTGTCGGGGCATTTTTTTTGAGGGTCAGAGGGCCATCCGCCAAACCCGGGGCCCGTTCGTCAACACCTGAACATTCAAACGCCGACCCCAAGACCACTCACCAAACGCTGGTACAGAATGCCCGGCGGTTTATCCAGCGCCGATGTACGGTAAACAATCATCTACGGATTGATTTCGGACTAACAAGCATCTTGCTAAACGCTGTTGGCTCTTAACTATCAAAAGTGCTTCTCATTCAACTTATTATTGAAAAATACGCTTCTTGCGTTCTTACCTGACTCTGCTAGATATAACTAAGCATGATGAATGGATGCCATACTTTTCAAGGATGAACTAAAGTGCGCACCACTGTCGCTCGCGATATTGTCGTTACGTTCCTCTTGGCTCCATACATCGGTCGATATGCTCTTCGACAACTTCCCCCTGTAGCCTGCCAAACCCGGCGGGTTCCTCCCTGATCCGTCGATACGCCAGCCAGGCTGCCCTGAAACAGGCTCGCCCAATAATGCCTAACTTCCTTCAGTCACTCCTGTCAGGAGTTGTCTCATGTACCAGAAGCCAGCACAGCATCCGCTGAGTGAAACAGTAACCTTTATTGATGAGCAGGTATTTTCCGCCATGTGGGAACTGTTCGTTCATATCGGCAAGTATTGGAAAAATATGGAAGATCCATCGCCCTTCAGATCACAACTTTATAGTTTCATGCTTAATCGGATAAAACTTCGCCCTCTATACAGCGAATACTATTCATCTGCGATGAAAGTCATGTCATCACTTATCGAAGAGCTGGGTGAAGACGAGGCCTATGCCTTTTTATTCACTGACCCTGACGCGGCAAAAGTTCCCCCTGAAACAGCCATCGCCCTCACGCGTCAGGCCGTGGCCAACGAGTTCATGGCGTTACAGCTATCCCTGGGCGGATTCAAGGCGTTCGGTGCGCTCAACTACTGCGGCTACATCGGTGGCGCCAACATCCCCGGCCAGCCGGCTCCTTATCGTACATTCGAGGACTGACCATGAACGTGGAAACGCTGATCATTGGTTCCGGCATCGCAGCGGCCGCCTTGGCACAACGCTTGCTCGCAAAAGACCCCAATGCCTCGATCCTGATCCTGGAGGCTGGGCGCAAGGTCAAAATGAAGGACGCCGCGATTTGGCAGGATTACATCGTGTCCGGCAAGCTTCCTTACACCCGGTATTACGATCAACCCTATCCCGAACGCGACCAGGAAGGAGAGAACATCAGCGCCGGCAGGACCGTCGTGCCCCTCGAGGGTGCCCGGGTGACAGCCTATGGCGGATCGACCATGCACTGGGGGGGGTGGTCGTTTCGCCTCAAGCCCGAAGACTTCGCCTTGCACACCAACACCGGTCACAGCATCGACTGGCCTTTCGACTATCAGGAACTGGAACCTTATTACGGTCAGGCCGAGCACTATATCGGTGTGGCGGGGGACTCCCACGATCCGACCGTGCCGCGCAGTTGTGCCTATCCATTCGCGGCCTTCCCCTACACCCTTGAAGACCAACCTACCGCCCAGGCGATGGCGAACCTGGGGATGGCCTATTCACATTTGCCCATCGCCCGGCACGGCATATCCGACACGCTCTCCACTCACGCACCTTGCCAGACCACCGGGACCTGCAAGTACTGCCCTTTCGGCGCTCGTTACAGCGCCAATAACTTCCTCGATGATCTGCAAGACTGGGGCAACTACCCCAACCTCGAAATTCGGCTCAACAGCATCGTTCAACAGATCACCGTGGCAAACCGGCAATCCGCATCTGGGGTGATCTACAAAGACGAGACCGGGGCACTGGTCAATGTCGAGGCACAACGGGTGGTCGTCGCTGCCGGTACGCTGGAATCGGCCAAACTGCTTCTACGCTCCACGTCCCCGTACTGGAGAAACGGCATAGGCAATCAACATGATCTGGTGGGGCGAAACATCATCACCCACCCCTACTTCATGTTCAGCGCGACCTTGCCCGGCAACCCGGCACAGCTGCAGCCGGAAATGAACTTTCCCACCTTGTGCTCACGGCACTTCGACAGCCCCGCACAGCAGGAAAAAGGCAAATTCCTGCTGCTCAACTCCCCCAGTTCTCCGTCCGTCAATCTGCTAAGCAAAATGCAGAAAGGTGTCGGTCGGGAAGACATGGACCAGTACGTTGCAGGCCCTACCCAGGTACAGATTCATGGGATGGTGGAAATCTTCAGCGAATGGCACAACCGCATTACCAATCTCGAAAGACTCAACCACATGGGCATGCAGGAAACCTGTGTCGATTTCAGCCAGGCCGACGGTTTCAACTCCCGCATGCACGATATCCAGACTCACGTGGAACAGATCTTCGAAGCCATGGGCGCAACACCGGTGGCTAAATCGACGATTTCCTGGCGTGCCGATCATGCGGCTTGCACCCTGCGAATGAGCCAGGACGAGACCCTGGGCGTAACCGACGAACAGTTGAAGGTGCACGGCATGGACAACCTGTACGTCTGCTCCAATGCCGTGTTTCCCTCCACCGGCGCCATCAACCCGACCTTGACCTTGACCGCTCTGGCGCTCCGCCTGGGGGATCACCTGAACGCCCACACTGCCTCTAAAGGAGGAAAGTCATGAGCCTGGAACAACAGAAAGCGCAGATTTTCCCCCTGCTGCAAACGGCGATGGAACTTGAACTCTCGACGATCCCGCCTTATCTCACCGCGCTATTGAGCCTCAAGCGGGAAAAGAATCGAGTCAGCGCCAACCTGATTCGCAGTGTGATGATGGAGGAAATGCTGCACATGGTGCTGGTGGGAAACCTGGTATCGAGCCTGGGCGGCAAAATCAGCCTGGGGCCAGACAACATTCCCGGTTATCCGTTGCGGATGGAATTCGAGGGCAAGGCCTTCAAGGATCGCAAGTTCGACGTCGACCTCGCCGCGTTTTCAGCCGAGTCCATTCAGACCTTCCTGCAGATCGAACTCCCTGCCGACCTGGCGCGTCGTGAGCGGCTGCTGACGCAGGAGAGAATCGCCATACCGGAGCTGACGATCGGCGATTTTTACCAAAGCATCATCACCATGCTCGAAACGCTCTGCGCAACCTACCCGCCATCGCAGGTGTTCTGTGGCGACCCGGGCAAACAGATCAACGAACAGTTCTACTGGGGAGGAGCGGGGAAACCGATCGTCATTACCGGCATGGACACCGCCAGGGAGGCGCTGCAAACGATCATCGAGCAAGGGGAGGGCGCAGACATGTCGGTGTTCGACCTGGACCTGCACTACTTTGACCAGCCCGAAGAAGTCGCCCACTACTTCCGTTTCAAGGAAATCGCCGAAGGTCGTCGCTACCGGCCGGGTGACAAACCCTCGGAGCCGCCAAGTGGTGAACGATTCGAGGTCGACTACAACGCCGTTTTCCCGATCATTCGTAACCCCAAGCACAGCGACTATCCTGCTGGCTCGCGCCTGGCCCACCTCAACAGGTCGTTCAATCAGCAGTACTCTTTGATGCTCCAGCAGTTGGAACAGGCCTTCAATGGACACCCGGCCGTGCTCTACGACGCGATCATCAACGGCATGCACGGCTTTACGCCCATAGCCCAGGAAATGATGGAAACCCCGATCAGCGACAAGACCGATGCACGCCATGGCGCGCCAAGCTTCGAATGGATCAGCCCGCCTACCTCCTAGGCAGAACGGGCGCTGCATGAGGAAAAGGCCAACGCACCCTGCGTTGGCCTTTTCATTGAATCACTCTTCCAGCAACGGCAGTTGCAGGCTGAAGGTGGTGCCGTGCCCCACCACGCTCTTACAGACAATCCGGCCCTCGTGCCGGTCGACCACCGCCTTGACCATCGACAAGCCGAGCCCCAGGCCTTCGCTGCCCTGGGCCGAGGCAAAGCGCTGGTACTGCACGAACAGCTGCGGCAGATCGTCGTCGGCGATGCCTTGGCCCTGGTCGCTGATATCGCAGGTCAACCAGCCTTGGGCACAGGCGACCTGCACCCGCACGGTGGAGCCCGCGGGGCTGTACTTGATGGCGTTCTCCAGCAGGTTGAACAGAGCCCGGGTCAGCAGGGACTGGTCGGCCAGGACCATCCCTTCCGCCTCGTCGTCAAGGTCATGCACCAGCTGGATGTTTTTCAGCTGGGCGATGGTCGTGGCCTGGTCGAAGGCGTCCAGCACCAGCATGGCGAACATGCTCGGCTGGAACTGGTAGGCCTCGGATTCGGCTTTCGCCAGTTGCACGAAGGCCTCGGTGAGCCCCAGGGCGCGGCGCACCTGCAGTTCGATCTGGCCGTAGATCTGTGTGTCGCCGGAACCCTCGTGCCGCTGCACATCGAGCAAGGCCAGGATCGCCGAATGCGGTGCGCGCAGGTCATGGGACAGGAAGCGCAGCAGGGTCGCCCGCTGCTGCTCGGCATCCCGCTCGAGGCTCAGGTCGGTGAGGCTCAGCAGCCAGCCGATCGGCGTTTCGCTGTCGATCGGCAGCAGGGGCGCCAGGTCCACGCGCAGGCTGCGCTGTTCGACATCGCGAAACTCCAGGGCCTGTAGCTGGGACAGGGCAGGGCGCTGCCCGTCCTGCAAACCGGGATAACCCAGGCCGGCCAGTTGCCGAACCAGGTCCTCGCCGATCAGGGCGTTGCCGAACACTTCGCGGGCGTTGCGGTTGGCCAGCAGCACGCGTCCGTCCGGATCGCTGATCAGGGTAGCCACCGGCAGGTATTCCAGGCCATCGGCAATGAACCGACGGGTATCGCGGGTGCGGCTCAGGGCCTGTTCCAGCGCCACGATCTGCCCTTGCAGCACATCCCCGGCGGGAGCCTGGGTACGCCGGCGCTCGGGCAAGACCTTCGGCTCGCTGTCCAGGCGCGCCAGCTCCCAGCCGAAGTAGGCCAGGATCACGCTCAGGCGCCGCCAGTTCCAGATCAGGTAGGCCAGCAGCATCCCCAGCAGGCTGGCGACCGGCGGCCACCACAGCCCCAGGCGCAACAGCCCGGCCGAACCGAGCAGGGCCACCGCCATGCAGCCCAGGGTCAGCCACAAGGCATGCCGTGGCCGTACCAGCAGCAAGCCCAGCAGGGCCGCCACCAGCAGCACCGACAGCGCCGCCGCCGGCCATTGCCCCAGAGCCACGATGCTGCGCTGCTGCAATAGGCCGTTGAGCAGGTTGGCCTGGATCTCGACACCCGGAGTGGTCCCGACGCTGGCCGACTGCGGGGTGACATAACGGTCGCCCAGGCCCGGCGCGGTGGTGCCGATCAGGATCAGCCGGTCATGCAACAGCTGCGGCGGGACTTCGCCGCGCAACACGCTGACATAGGGAACACTGGGAAACCCGGCCTGGGGGCTGATGAAAGGGAT
Organism: Pseudomonas sp. NPDC089530; assembly: GCF_050280705.1. NCBI lineage: Bacteria > Pseudomonadati > Pseudomonadota > Gammaproteobacteria > Pseudomonadales > Pseudomonadaceae > Pseudomonas > Pseudomonas sp. NPDC089530. The sequence goes on from NZ_JBNNVU010000108.1 coordinate 9,642, forward strand.
GCGTATTTCATTGCTGCGCAGCCAGCCCTGGGCGATCTGCGCGGTGTCCGAGCCCGGCATCGTCAAGCGGCTATCCGCCGGGTGTGCCTGTTGATAAAGCAGCCAGGCCAATTGCGCCTTGGGCGCCTGCGGCGGACCTTCGCGCAGATAGACGCTGCGCACCGTACCGTCGGCGTCGGCTTCGGCATTGATATGCCCGACCGCCTTGGCGCACTGGCTCAACGACGACACCGGGGCGATCTCGCCCAGCGGTTGGCCGTAGCGGGCCACGCTCTCGCGCAGCAGCGGCAGGAATACGTTCCCGCCATGGCAAACCGCTTGGGCCAGGCGTTGATCGTTCGCGGGGACACTGTCGGGTTCGCTGAAGATCACATCGAACAGCACGCCCTGGACCTTGGCCGCCGCCAGCCGGTCCAGCAGGTCGGCGTGCACGGTGCGCGGCCAGGGCCACTGGCCCAACTGCTGCAGGCTGTAGTCGTCGATGTTGATCATCAGCAGGCGCGAATCCACCGGCAGCGGGCTGAGCCGCCGCAGGTTGTCGTACAGCAGGTTGTTCAATGCCAAGCCGTGGCTCAGCGCCAACAGCGCGGTCAATGGCAGCAGGACCAGACTGACCCAGGCCCATTCCCGCACCAGACCGCTAAACAGTCGCTGGGCTTGCGTCGACTCCCGGCCCTCGGGTCGGCGCCAGCGCCTCACCGACTAATCACCGCGCGCTTACTGAACACGCGTGGTCCTGGGGTAATAGAAAATGTCATAGACCCCCGTCTCTCCCTCGAGGCCCTGCTCGTCGAAAGCAGAAAGGCGGACGTGATAGAAAAAGGCTTCCAGGCCGCTGAAATTGACTTCCGGCGTGCTGGAGAACTGTTCCTGCTTGATATTGAGGAACGCCGTGTCGGTCGCCACCTGGGCGCGATAGCGCTTGGCCCCCGGCAACGGCTTCATGATCAGTTGCCAGACCGGCAGCTCCCCGGTCCGTCCCGCCTGGCCCAGCAGTTGCGGCGCGGGCAGCAGGTCGACCGGCTTCAGCGGGCCTTCCTTCTGGATGCGTAAACCTTGGCGCCCCATGACCTGGACCTCGCCGGCCACCGGACCGACCGGTTTATCCACAGGGCGCTTTTTGCCCCGGGGCTTTTTTGCCGCCCGGGTTTCAGCGTCCTCGCGGTTGACCGCGACCTGGCCGTTGAGCACTTCCACCAGCGAGTGCTGATCGTCGTTGCGCACCCGGAAGTGTGTGCCGCGCACCCCCAGCACGCCGGTCGGCGTGACGATCTGGAAGCGGTCGTAATCGCTCGGGCGCTTGACCACATAGGATTCGATCTGCCCCTGTTCGAGCGCGAGCTGTGGGATCGCATGCTCTTCATTCAGGTGCAGGGTGATCTGCGAACTGGAAGGCAGCACCACCAGCGAACCGTCGCCCAGGGACAGGCTGACAAAGGCCGAAGGCGAGGTCTTCACCCCTTCGAGTTCATCGACGCTCATGCCTTCTTCCAGGGGGATCTGGTTACCTTTGGTATCCAGCTTCCAGGCTTCGCCCGTGAGGTGCTCGACCGTCGCCGGCAGCGGCTGGCCGCGGCATTGCTGGTTGTCGTCGATGTAGGGAGGGCGCTTGGGGGCCGCAATGGCAGCCTGCGCGGTGGAAAAGGCCATTGCGCTGCCGAGAAGAAACGACGCGAGCAAGGCCCGGTGGCGGAGGTGCAAGGAAGTCATGGGTTCATGGGGTCCGTAGTCGCGCTCTTCTGAAGTCCGTGCCATTAGAACTGCATTATTGGCGTTCTGGCCATACCTCTCGAACAAGGCGGGCCAGGGTCATTCCTTACAGGACAAACAGCACAACCGCTGGAAAGCGGCTGTGCTGTTCGAGGGCATCGCTGGCTGGAGGCGAATCCGCCCTGCAGCCGTCCGGGTCAGTCCCGCTCGCTGGAGATCAACCGATAAGCCAGCGCGCCCAGGCCAGCGCCCAACAGGGGAGCGACCCAGAACAGCCACAGCTGGGACACCGCCCACTCGCCGGCGAAAAAGGCCACCGCGGTACTGCGGGCCGGGTTGACCGAGGTGTTGGTGACCGGAATGCTGATCAGGTGGATCAGGGTCAGCGCCAGGCCGATGGCGATGGGGGCGAAGCCGGCGGATGCACGCTTGGCGGTGGCACCCAGGATGATCAGGAGGAACATCGCCGTGAGCACGACCTCGGTCAGCAGCGCGGCGAACATCGAGTAACCGCTTGGCGAGTGTTCGCCATAACCGTTGGCCGCGAAGCCTGCCGACGCGTCGAAGCCGGCCTTGCCGGAAGCGATCAGGTACAGCACGCCACCGGCGGCGAGGCCACCGAGCACCTGGGCGACGATGTAAGGCAACAGCCGGCTGCCGGGGAAACGCCCGCTCAACCACAAGCCAACCGAAACCGCGGGGTTGAAATGCCCGCCGGAAATCGGGCCGACAGCGTAAGCCATGGTCAGGACCGTCAGGCCAAAGGCCAGGGCCACACCCAGATAACCGATCCCGAACTGCGGAACGCCGGCCGCCAGCACGGCGCTCCCGCATCCGCCCAGGACCAACCAGAACGTACCGAAAAATTCAGCGCCGAATGTTTTCATCAGAGGCCTTCACAGATAGAAATGAGGGATTGTGGTTTGGCTGGCGGCGCCGTGGGGCCGCGCGGGAGAGGAGGGATGACACATCCCTGTGTCGGAGCATTACGTCCTGAGGAGGCACTCCTTGTATTCCCCTGTACTGCAACCCGGAGACAAGCTCCGGCCTGACGCCCGCCAATCCGGCGGATGACACTCCCTGTGTCGGAGCACTTCCGATTGCCCCTGTGTGCCACTCAGCGACTATGAATGTACCGGCACGTCGTGCGGACCGGGCCGGTTTGCAATATTTCTTCAGAATTGTCTGATTCAGAACACCCAACGCTGCTGCTCCTGCCGCACCACGGGCTGTGCCATCTGTGGCGCGCTGATGGGGGCGAACCCTTGGGAATCGCTGAAGCCGATAGGCGTCACCGACGGGCTGAAATAGCGTTGCACCGGCAGGGCATAGTCCGAGGACGGCAGCGCGGGTGGTTCCGCGGTCGAGCCCAGGCTCAGGCAAGCCGCGAGCATCAGTGTGGCCAATCGAGCCTGGTCCGCTGCCTGCAACAGGCTCGCCCCCAGCAGCCGTCCCTTCCCCAGCATATTCCCCATGGTCCTTTTCCTTGCACGTTCGAGCCGGTATCGTTCTGCAACGAGTGCAGGCCGGGACAGTGCTCCTGTCGGCTACCGGCGATATGACATCAGCGTACCGAGCAAAGGTATGAGTCAGAGCAATTCGCCACAATTGTTCAGATTCGTCCTAACGGCCTAAACTCAGCGCCAGAAGGCCTCAAGAACAGCCTCTGCACTCTCTCGCGATAAAAGGAACTGCCCCGCATGCGTGTCGCAATACTGGATGACGAGCCCGCCGAGCTGGCGCGGGTGGAACAGACACTGCGACAGATCCCCGGCCCCGGGGAACAGCCTTGGACGCTGCACAGCTTCGAGCGTGGCGAGGATCTGCTGCGGCAGCTGCGGCGCGAAACCTTCGACCTGCTGATTCTCGACTGGCAACTGCCGGACCTCAGCGGCCTGTCATTGCTGCGCTGGACCCGCGAACACATGGAAGCACCACCGGCGGCCATCATGCTCACCAGCCGCGATGCCGAGAGCGATATCGTCCAGGCACTCAACACCGGCGCCGACGACTACGTGAGCAAACCTTTCCGTCCCAACGAACTCAAGGCCCGGGTGACCGCCGTCCTGCGGCGTAATGGCCTGCAGCGTTCGGCGGCGGTCGAGGTGCAAACCTTCAACGACCTGGCCTTCGACGACGCCGAACTGACCGTGACCCGCGCCGGTTGCCCGATCAGCCTTACCGAGCGCGAGTACCGCCTGGCCCGCTGCCTGTTCGCCAACCTGGGGCGGCCGCTGTCCCGGGAGTACCTCTACGAGCGGTTCTGGACCCATGAGGAAATCGTCTCCTCCCGTCCCCTCGACACCCACATCTACCGCCTGCGCAACAAACTGGGGCTGACCGCGGATCGTGGCTGGCAGCTGCTGACCATCTACGGTTATGGCTATCGCCTGGAAAGTGTTGCGACAACCGAGTAGGGCGCCGCTTTATTCCGGGCAATAAAAAAGGCCAACGCTGAGCGTTGGCCTTTTTCATTTTGGCGCTGCAACCCGAATCAGAAGTCCAGGTTGGAGACCGCCAGGGCATTGCTTTCGATGAAATCACGACGAGGCTCGACCGCATCACCCATCAGGGTGTTGAAGATCTGGTCAGCGCCGATGGCGTCTTCGATGGTGACCTTGAGCATGCGGCGCACGGTCGGGTCCATGGTGGTTTCCCACAGCTGATCCGGGTTCATCTCGCCCAGACCTTTGTATCGCTGAATGGTGTGGCGCTTGGTGCTTTCCGCCATCAGCCAGTCCAGGGCTTCCTTGAACTCGGTCACCGCTTTCTTGCGTTCGCCACGCTGCACATAAGCGCCTTCGTCCAGCAGGGTGCTCAATTGAGCGCCGAGGGAAACGACGGTCTTGTAGTCGTTGCTGCCGAAGAAGTCGCGGTTGAAGGTGACGTAACTCGACAGGCCGTGGGAGATCAGTTCGACCTCTGGCAGCCAGACGTTACGTTCACGGTCTTCACGCAGGCTGGCCTTGTAGACCAGGCCCGACTTCTCGGAAGAACGCAGGCGGGCATCGAACTTGGCCAGCCAATCCTGCATCGCCGTGTGATCGGACAGTTGCTCCAGGCTCACGGCCGGCAAGTAGATGAAGTGCTCGGTCAGCTCCTGCGGGTACAGGCGCGACAGACGCTTGAGGGTCTTCATCACCATACGGAAGTCGTTCACCAAGCGCTCCAGCGCCTCGCCGGAAATACCCGGTGCGTCTTCGTTCAGGTGCAGGCTGGCATCTTCCAGGGCCGACTGCGTCATGTACTCTTCCATGGCGTCGTCGTCTTTGATGTATTGCTCTTGCTTGCCTTTCTTGACCTTGTACAGCGGCGGTTGCGCGATGTAGATGTAGCCACGCTCGATCAGCTCCGGCAACTGACGGAAGAAGAAGGTCAGCAGCAGGGTGCGGATGTGCGAACCGTCGACGTCGGCGTCGGTCATGATGATGATGTTGTGATAACGCAGCTTGTCGATGTTGTACTCTTCGCGGCCGATGCCGCAACCGAGTGCGGTGATCAAGGTGCCCACCTCTTGCGAAGAGATCATCTTGTCGAAGCGCGCTTTCTCGACGTTGAGAATCTTGCCCTTGAGCGGCAGGATCGCCTGGGTCTTGCGGTTACGTCCCTGCTTGGCGGAGCCGCCAGCAGAGTCACCTTCCACCAGGTACAGTTCAGAAAGGGCAGGGTCCTTTTCCTGGCAGTCCGCCAGTTTGCCCGGCAGGCCGGCGATATCCAGCGCGCCTTTACGGCGGGTCATCTCACGGGCTTTACGGGCCGCTTCGCGAGCACGGGCGGCGTCGAGCATCTTGCCGACCACCAGCTTGGCTTCGTTCGGGTTCTCCAGCAGGAAGTCGGAGAAGTACTTGCCCATTTCCTGTTCGACTGCGGTCTTCACTTCGGAAGACACCAGCTTGTCCTTGGTCTGGGAGCTGAACTTCGGATCCGGCACCTTCACCGAAATAATCGCGGTCAGGCCTTCCCGGGCATCGTCACCGGTGGTGGCGACTTTGTGCTTCTTCGCCAGGCCTTCCTGCTCGATGTAGTTGTTCAGGTTACGGGTTAACGCCGAACGGAAGCCCACCAGGTGGGTACCGCCGTCGCGCTGCGGAATGTTGTTGGTAAAGCACTGCAGGTTTTCGTTGAAGCTGTCGTTCCACTGCAGGGCGATTTCCACGCCGATGCCGTCTTCACGCTGGATGTTGAAGTGGAACACCTGGTTGACCGCGGTCTTGTTGGTGTTCAGGTACTCAACGAACGCACGCAGGCCGCCTTCGTACTTGAACAGTTCTTCCTTGCCGGTGCGCTCGTCCTTCAGAACGATACCCACGCCGGAGTTGAGGAAGGACAGTTCACGAATGCGCTTGGCCAGGATGTCCCAGCTGAAGTGAATGTTCTTGAAGGTTTCCTTGGAAGCCTTGAAGTGGATCTGGGTACCGGTGGTTTCACTGTCGCCCACGATCGCCATCGGCGCCTGAGGCACACCGTGAACGTAGGTCTGTTCCCAGATCTTGCCGCTGCGGCGAACGGTCAGGACCAGCTCTTCGGACAGGGCGTTCACCACCGACACACCCACACCGTGCAGACCGCCGGAAACCTTATAGGAGTTGTCGTCGAACTTACCACCGGCGTGCAGCACGGTCATGATGACCTCGGCCGCAGAAACGCCTTCTTCTTTATGCACGTCTACCGGGATGCCACGACCGTTGTCACGCACGGTGATGGATTCGTCCGGGTGGATGATGATGCTGATGTCGTCGCAGTGGCCGGCCAGAGCTTCGTCGATCGAGTTATCGACCACCTCGAACACCATATGGTGCAGACCGCTGCCATCGTCGGTGTCACCAATGTACATACCGGGACGTTTGCGTACGGCATCCAAACCTTTCAGCACTTTAATGCTGCTCGAGTCGTAGGTGTTTTCTTCGCTCATGCCTTCACTCCCGATGGTCGGGGGTCTGGGTGATA